>JANMPY010000112.1:0-2350 GCA_031370095.1 Betaproteobacteria bacterium | reverse complement strand
TCAAACAGAATCGGTGCAATAGGCAAATCATATTTTTGTTGCCACTGCGGATGCAATTCACCGAGCACACCAACACTTTTCCCGGCAATTAAAATAGTCGCTGATCGTCCTGGGTGCAATGCCGGATGCGGCGCTTTCGCGAAACGCGTATCGAGCCCGTCCATCAGCGCCTCAATATCGCCCTTTACCGTATAAAAATCAGCCGGCGCGCCCTTCTGTCCGCCTTCTCCCCACTGCTCGGGGAAACGCGCGCCATAAACCAGAGCGCTCAACACCTCTGGCTGAGCGTCCAGGTTGGCCGCGTCTTTGAGGAAGCATCGCCCTAGCTCGAACAATTTCAAGCGTGATTCACCGTGGTTCAAATTATGTTGGAGTGTCGCAATCAAACCGCCGATCAGGCTGGTGCGCATGACGCTCATGTGGCTCGAAATCGGGTTGGCGATGCGTATCGGCGTCGCATTTGCCGAAAAATCGAGCTCCCATTCGGGCGGCGTAAAACTGTAATTGATGACTTCCTGATACCCCAGATCGACCAGCGTCCGGCGAATCGCAAAGCGACTGCGTTTCCCCTCTGGCACCGGCAGCATCGGCAACGTGGATGTCGGCGGTTTCGAAGGCACCATTTCGTAACCATTGATGCGGGCAATTTCTTCGACGAAATCTTCTTCGATTTTCAAGTCGAAGCGGTAAGACGGTGGTGTAACAAAGAGACCATCAACCTGCTCCTTCACATCACATTGCAGCCGTTGCATTATTGCGGTCATTTCCGAGGTGGCAATATCCATGCCGAGCAGACGTACGACGCGCGCCGGTCGAACCTTGACTGCATTACGATGAGGCAAATCACCGACCGCTTCGGTTATCGGGCCCATCAGCGTTTCAGCATTGCCACATATTTTCAGCGTGAGCGCCGTTGCATACTCGATGGCATTGCGGGCGCCTTCAGGGTCGACGCCCCGCTCGTATCGGTATGCGGCATCAGAGTTAATACCCAGCAAGCGCGTCTTTCCCTGAATCACATCGGGATCAAAATATGCCGCCTCAAAAAACACACTCGTCGTCGTATCAATGACCATGCTCTCAAGCCCGCCCATTACGCCGCCCATCGCAATGGGCCCACTTTCATCTGTGATCAACAACATGTCCGGCTGCAGCACAACGTGCTGCTTGTTGAGTAAATTCATGGTTTCACCGACGCGTGCAAATCGAACATCGATGTTACCGACAAGCTTTTGTGCATCAAAGGCGTGCATCGGTTGGCCGCGTTCGAGATTCACATAATTGGTGATATCGATGAGCGGCGCAATGGCGCGAAAGCCTGCCCGCTCAAGTCGACGCTTCATCCAGTCAGGCGTCGCGGCAGTTGCGTTAAGACCCGTAATGACGCGCCCCGAATATCGACCGCAGGCTTTGGGCGCAGATATGGTAACCGCTCTGGAAGCCTCACCAGTGCTAGTGATTGGCGATATGGCTGGTAGTCTCAGCGGCGCACCTGAAACCGCCGCCAAATCACGCGCGATGCCAATCATCGAGAGACAATCGCCACGGTTCGGCGTCATTTTCAAGGTGAGATAAACATCATCAAGATCGAGATAAGTGCGAATGCTTTGTCCGATCGGCGCGTCATTGTCCAGCGCCAACAAGCCTGAGTGCTCATCTGATAGACCCAATTCGCGCGCCGAGCACAACATGCCATTCGACTCGACCCCACGAAGTTTGGCCTGCTTAATTTCAAGCCCCGGCAGCTTTGCACCAACCAATGCACAAGGCACCCGCATGCCTGGAGCCACGTTGGGCGCGCCGCAAACGATTTGCAGCAGAGTTCCTGTGCCCGCATCAACTTCACACACCCGAAGTTTGTCCGCATTTGGATGCGGCGCGGTTGTCTTTACCTCGGCAACAACGATGTGGTCGAACACTGCGGCCACCGACGTAATCTCCTCGACCTCAAGACCTGCCATCGTCAACATGTGCGCAAGGTCTTCCACCGACAGGTGAATATCGACGAGTTCTTTAAGCCAATTTACGGAAACTTTCATCTGAATATCCTGTTAGCGGAATTGGCTGAGAAACTTGATGTCGTTTTCAAAAAACAGTCGCAAATCATTCACGCCGTATTTCAACATCGCAAGGCGATCCAAGCCCATGCCGAACGCAAAGCCGGAATATTTTTCGGGATCGATTCCTCCGTTTCGCAGTACTTGTGGGTGAACGACACCCGCTCCGCCGATTTCGAGCCACTTGATCTTGCCGCCCTTGTTTTCCCATTCCATGTCGACTTCAACACCCGGCTCGACAAATGGAAAGAACGACGGACGAAAACGAATCTGCATATCTTCGCGTTCAAAGA
>JANMPY010000103.1:0-3887 GCA_031370095.1 Betaproteobacteria bacterium | reverse complement strand
CTGCCAACACCGCGCGAGCCTCGGTGAGTTTGCCGGATTTCGCTAGCGCATAGCCTTTCATTGACAGCGCCTGCACATTTCCGCCAGCCAACTTCGCCGCCTGATCCGCTTCGGCGACAGCTTCGTCAAACATGCCTTTCTCGGCATAAACCATTGATAAAATCAGGTGGGGATGCCAAAAGGTCGGCTCCAATTCGAGCGTCTTTTGCAATCTCGAAATCGCCTCATCGTAGCGCCCGCCGTAGAAATTAAATTGACCTTCAAGCGAATTGGTAATGAGCGAAAGCGGGTCAAGCTCGCGCGCGCGTTTTCCCATCGCAATCGCGTCTTCGTGTCGGCCCGAATTTGAGTTGAGGTGAGCGTAATAAAAATACGACAACGGATTATTCGGGTCTATCGCCATCGCGCGCTGATACCTTTTTTCCGCTTCGCGCCATTTCCAGTCATACCAGAATGCAATCAGCCCGACCGCGATATGAGATTCTGCGAGCGTATCGTCCAGTTCCAGCGCCCGAATCGCAGCTGCTTTTCCCAGCGGCATGGCTTCATTTGCGGGCACTTCGCCACTAAGCGAAAAAGTCGTATACGCCCTGGCCAGCCCAACGTAAGGCAACACGTAATTCGGGTCCAGCGCAATCGCCTGCTGGTAATACGCGACACCTTTCTTGGATTCCGGCAAAATTATTTTTGACGCGTGAAAATTTCCTTTCATGTAAAGCTGGTACGCCTCGGCGTTATCCGTATAGCGTTTCGTTACCCGTTTACGCAGCGTGCTGTTGAGCTTCAAATCCAGCGCCGCCAGCACGCGTTCCGAAATTGAATCCTGCACGGAAAAAATATCGGTAAATTTTTCGTCAAATTTTCCGCTCCATAGTTGCTTGCCGTCGCGCGCGCGAATCAGCCGGGCTGAAATTCTGATCTGCTCGCCAACGGTTTGAATACTGCCTTCAAGGATGGAGTCCACGCCGAGCTCCTGCCCCGCCTGCATGGAGTCTTGTTCGAGCGATCTATAACGCCGAACCGAGCTGAATGGGCGCACGATGATTTCGTCGCTGCTGCTGATTTTATTGATCAGCGTATCGGTGATGCCCATTTCCAGCGCTTCGTTGCGCGCTTCCCCCACGAGTGGCTTGAAAGGCAGTACCGCAACGGTTTTAACGGTCGCAGCGATGGCAGGGGTGGTGTTTTCGCGCCAAAAATAAAATCCTGCTGCACTAAAACCAACAATACCAATGAGCGCCAGTGCAACGCGCCACAGCCGTGTTGGGTTTCTAGCATTGGCGGCTTCGTGCCTGCGATCACTATCTGCCAAAAATTGGGGTGCAGGCTGAGGCGAGGATTGAGGCAAAGGATGAGGTGAGGGTTGCACAACAGGCTCTGGCGGCGCGCTCGCTACTGCTGCAGGCTCCACCGACTTCTCTGCGCGATCATGCACGCGGACTTCCGCCACAAATTTATATCCTTGCCCCGGCACGGTAGCAATGAACCGATTTTCGCCATGTTTCTCGCCGAGCACGCGTCGCAATGTCGAGATGTTTTGGGTGAGATTGTTTTCCTCGACAATCCTGTCCGCCCAGATTGCCGACATGAGTTCATCTTTGCTAACGATTTTGCCGCTGCGCTCCACCAGATACAGCAATGTATCAAACGCCTTGGGCATGAGCGGCACGCTCTCACCATTGCCGGTCAGCAGCAGGCGCTTCGTCGCATCCACACAGAAATCGCCGAACGCAAGAATGGCTGTTTGGGGCTCGTTGATATCAGTGCTCATAAATTTTCATAAATTCTCACGCGCTTTCTAACGATTTTCAGAAACGCTATCGGCGAGTATGCACGCTTCGAATGGGATCAAAAGTCTCAACCCAATCGAAACCTGGAACCCTGAAACCTACTGACAAATGAGGATAGCAAAATGAAATCGAATCTGGTTAAAACAATCAGCGGCAGTATCCTGGCCGCCTGCACGTTCGCGATGCTCGCACCCAGTACCGCAGCAGCAAATGATGACGAAAAAAGTTTCAACCGGCACTCACGGCTGATCGGCACGTGGGACGTGCAAGTGACCACCCGTGACTGCCAGACCAACGCAGCGCTAAGGACGTTTCCGTCGATCCTGACGTACAACACTGGCGGAACAATGCTCGAGTCAACCGCTGGCATCCCGCAGGCGGCGAAAACACCTGGGCAGGGTGTATGGAGTCATATCCGCGATAAAACCTATCACATCAAATTCAAATCTTTCCGGTTTGATGCAAGCGGCAATCTGGCCGGAACAACCATTATTAGCCAAGTCGTGAATGTGACTGATCGCGGAAATGAGTCGGAGTCGGCAGGCTCAGTGGAGTTATACGCGCCGAACGGTAGCCTGGTTTTTGCCGGCTGCTCAACGTCCACCGCCACGCGGTTTGAATAACAAGGCAGGGGAAACGTGGGCCTGGAATTGGACTCCAGGTTCACGTTTTTCGCTTCGTCGCCTGCCGACCAAGAACGCCATTCGGCGCGCTTTCCCAGCCACAAATGCCCCAAGATGCCCGCCGCAGCTAGACTTGCATTGGCAAAGCGTGGTTAAACGAATACGCCGAAGATCGCAAAACCAGGCTATTCAGAGACTTCACAAACCGAGGCAATGATTGCTGACGGAGTAGAGTAAATTTCGTACTAGTGTTCGCTGGTCATGAATCTTTACAAAGGCTAACAATGAAAATTTCCATCACCATGTTGTTGCTGGCAATCGCCTCGATCATTTCCCTGTCGGCAGCGGCTCAACCGGTGGCCGCGAAACCCGAGCAGGTCGGCCTCTCTTCCGAGCGGCTTCTGCGCGTGGATGCATTCATGGCGCGGCTACAGGCTGAGGGCAAGCTGGCGGGAGCGGTCACGCTGGTGGCGCGACGTGGGCGATTGGTCTCGTTGAAAGCGCACGGTCTCGCCGATATCGAAAGCAAGCGCCCGATGCGCACTGACGATATTTTTCAGATTCAATCCATGACCAAACCCATCGCGACCGTGATGGCGCTGATGCTGCTGGAAGAGGGACGATTTCTGTTGAGCGATCCCATCGCGAAATTTTTGCCTGAGTTTCGCGAGTTGAAAGTTGCGGTGAAGTCCGATGCACCGGAAGGCTACGTCTTGGTGCCCGCCGAGCGCAACATCACCATCCACGATCTGCTCACCCATCGCGCCGGATTCACCGGCGTACCGCCGAGCAATTCAGCCGCCGAAATATTGCGCCGCAAGGCCGCCCAATCGCTACCGCAAAATGGCGACTTCACGCTTGAGGAATACACCAAACATCTGGCGGCCTCTCCGCTGGATACGCAGCCCGGTACGACGTTCAAATATGGCGCATCCACAATCGTGCTGGGTCGCTTGATTGAGGTGGTGACGGGACAAACACTCGACAAGTTATTGCATGATCGACTATTCAAGCCGCTGCGAATGATCGACACCGCATTCGCGGTGCCGTTGGAAAAACAGAAGCGAATCGTACCGGCCTATTCGCTGTCAGCGGAAAAGATTTTGGTGAAATTGCCGTCGGATTCCGTAAACCCACGCTTCTTCTCGGCGAGCGGAAATCTGTGGTCGACCGCTGCGGACTATCTGCGCTTCAGCGAGATGTTGCTTAACGGTGGCGAATTGGAGGGACAGCGATTGCTCAGCCGGAAGTCTGTCGAGCTGATGACCGAGCGACACGTCGAAAAAATTCCGCTACGTTTTATGCCCGGTCAATATTTCGGCCTCGGCGTCGCCGTGCGTAACGCAGATGGCGATTCAGGCCTCATCGGCTCACCCGGCACCTTCGGCTGGAGCGGCGGCTACAACACCTACTTCCGTATTGACCCGCGGGAAAAGCTCATCGTTATGCTATTTACACAATTGGCGTTTTCGCC
>JANMPY010000024.1:0-8407 GCA_031370095.1 Betaproteobacteria bacterium | reverse complement strand
CCGACTTTCCAAAAACTCGGCCATGAAGTTTTGGAAGGCGTCAAAGCTGTTTTCCAGACCAAAAACCCCGTCATCATTTATTCCGCGTCCGGCACCGGCGCGTGGGAGGCGGCGCTGGTAAATACCTTGTCGATGGGCGATAAAGTGTTGATGGTCGAGACCGGCCACTTCGCAACACTCTGGCAAAAGATGGCGGTCAAGCTCGGTTTGAAACCGGAATTCATCGCGGGCGATTGGCGGCACGGCGTAAATGCGGCTGAAATCGGCACGCGATTGGAAGCCGATAAAAATCATGAGATCAAAGCCGTCTGCGTGGTGCATAACGAAACGTCGACCGGCGTAACCTCCAATATCCACGAGGTTCGCAGGGCGATTGATCATGCCGCGCATCCGGCGCTGCTGATGGTCGATACCGTTTCCTCGATCGGCTCGCTCGATTATCGTCATGATGAATGGGGCGTTGACGTGACCATCGGCGGCTCACAAAAAGGCATGATGCTGCCGCCGGGTTTGAGCTTCAATGCAATCAGTCCAAAAGCGCTTCTCGCTGTCAAGCACGCAAAAATGCCACGCGCGTTTTGGGACTGGGAGGACATGCTCGCCGCAAACAAAAATGGTTTTTTCCCCTACACTCCTGCGACCAATTTACTTTACGGCCTGCGCGAAGCGCTGTTGATGTTACAAGAGGAAGGCTTACAGAATGTGTTCGCGCGCCATCTTCGCCACGCGGAAGCGACGCGGCGCGCGGTGCGCGCGTGGGGGCTGGAAATCGTCTGCGCCGATCCGGCCGAATACAGTGCCGCCGTTACCGCAGTCATGATGCCGGCAGGGTACGATGCGGATAAATTGCGCAGCGTGATTCTTGAACATTTCGACATGTCGCTCGGCATGGGTCTGGCTAAATTACAAGGCAAGGTATTTCGCATCGGTCATCTGGGTGACTTTAACGATCTCACGCTGATGGGCACACTGAGCGGCGTCGAGATGGGGTTGGCAGTCACAGGTGTCTCTCATCAAAAAGGCGGCGTGGATGCGGCGATGCAATATCTTGCAGAATGCGCCGGCAAAAGCAGTGCGGTTAAAATAGCAGCGTAAATTTCATTCACCGTGCCGGCAAAGATCGGCTTTCACACATCTGGAGGATTCATGAAACGTCGAATTATTTTTCGCGCACTGCTTGCAGCTTTAGTTACCCTGCCCTTTGCGTTCTCAGCGACCGCGCAAACTTGGCCCAATAAAGCAATCAAGTGGGTAAATCCTTTCCCGGCTGGCGGTGGCACTGATGTGTTCGCGCGACCAATCGCCGGCAAGATCGGCGCGTCGCTCGGCCAAAGTGTTTACATCGAAAACCTGGGTGGCGCAGCCGGTACGCTGGGCGCTGGCGTGGCAGCCAAGGCAACCCCCGACGGCTACACTTTTTTTGTCGGTGCCATCCACCACACCATCGCGGAGTCGCTTTATCTGAAACGCGGCTACAAACTCGAAGAGGACTTCGTGCCCATCACCGTTCTCGCCTTCGTGCCGAATGTGTTGGTGGTGCATCCAAAGCTTGGCGTGAAAACGGTTGAAGAATTCGTGAAATATGCGAAAGCCAATCCGGGCAAGTTGAATTTTGGCTCGGCGGGCAGTGGCGCGTCGCATCACATGGCGGCGGAATTATTCAAGCGCCTCGCCGGTATTGATATGGTGCATGTGCCATACAAAGGCGTCGGTCCGATGATGCAGGATCTGCTCGGTGGTCAGGTCGATTTGTGTTTCGACTCATTGAGTTCTTCGTCGCCGCAAATCAAGGCGGGCAAACTGATCGCGCTCGCGATCACCAGCGCCACGCGCTCACCGGCTTTCCCTGATTTGCCAACGATGGCTGAAGCAGGCTACAAAGGGTTCGAGGTAACGACGTGGTACGCGCTGTGGGGCATCAAAGGCACGCCGCAACCGACGATAGACAAGATGTATGCCGAAACGGTGAAGGCATTGAATGATCCTGATATCCGCAAAATTTGGGAGACGCAGGGCGCGACAGTCGGCGGCATGCCACCGAAAGAATTCGGCGCATTCATCAGCAGCGAGATCACGAAATGGGGCAAGGTCGTGAAGGACGCGAATATCAAGATTGATAATTAAAGGAACCCTAAAGCCCGTCATGCCAGCTTCGCTGGGGTGGCGGCGCTCAATACAGAGAAAATTTGCAACCTCCAATACTGGAGCGCCGTTTCAGGCGTTTTAGCCCCGAACGGCGCGCCAGCGCTAGAGTTAAGCTTTTCAATCCTGTTTGAACAAATGATAATACTGCCTTGAAACTGGCAGTGTTTCTTTGTGGCCTTTCAGATAAATAATCAGTTTTTCTGGCGCTTCCCGCACGGCGCGGTCAATCGCATTTGCGTTCACGATGACGCCGCGATGCACCTGCCAGAAAATTTCTTCGTCGAGCCCCTCGACCAATTCCTTCAGCGGCGAACGCATCAGTGCTTCGGTGTCTTTCAAGACGATGCGTGTGTACTTGGTGTCGGACTGAAAAAACAATACCTCATCAACATTGATCAAGCGGGTCTGATTGCCTAGTGAGGCGCGAATCCATTTCAATTTGGCGGGCTTGTTATCGGCAGGTTTGTGGGCTTGATTCAGTAGTTGCGCCAGCAGCGCGGTCATGTCCTGCGGTTGCGTCGCAAGTCGTTTTTTAACCCGTGCGACCGCCGCCGTGAGTCGCTCAACATCAACCGGCTTCAAGAGATAATCAACCGCGCCATTTTTGAATGCTTCCACCGCGTATTCGTCGTAGGCGGTGATGAAAACAATGTGCGCCGCGTCGCCGACCTCGGCTGCCACTTCAAGACCCGTCTTGCCGGGCATGCGAATATCGAGGAACAACACATCGGGTCGGTGCGTATTCCAAAGTTTAATTGCCTCGATGCCGTTCTTGGCGACGCCCTGAATTTGAAGCTCGGGCCACGCCTCTTTCAATGCGCCTAGCAACCGCTCGCGCATCAGGGGTTCATCTTCGGCGATCAGCGCAGTGGTCATATTCACTCCATTCAAACGGGTTCATGGTCGCGACGGTCGGGCATGTCGGCACTCATTTTCAACGGCAGATCAATTACCGCCACAAATCCGTGTGGCACATTTTCAGAAACGATCAAGCGCGCGCGATTGGCAAACAGCGCTCGCAGTCGTTGTCGAATATTATCCAGTCCCACGCCGCCGCCCGCAGTCGACGCGCCGCCGCTGAATCCCAACCCGGTATCAACCACGGTCAATTGCAGACGCGCATCGTCTAGTCGCGCCGTCACGCTGATTTTCCCACCGTCCGGATGCGGCTCAAGTCCATGCTTGATCGCGTTCTCTACCAGTGAAATCAACATCGCCGGCGGCATGCTGACTTCGTTCAGGGCGGTCGGCAAATCGAGCTCGAACTGCAGGCGATCCTGCATCCGCGTTTTCATGATCATCAGATACGCGTCGATGGTTTTGAACTCGCGCTGAAGCGTCGTCGTGTCCTCGCGCAAGCTCGCCAGACCGGCACGCAAAAACGTAATCAGTTGCGCGGTGAGTTGCGCGGCTTCGGGTGCTTTCTGCTCAGCCAGTTGCTGCACCGAGGCCAGCGTATTGAACAAAAAATGTGGCTCGACCTGCGCCTGCATCAGCTTTAGCCGTGCGTCAGCCAATTGCCGCCGCATCCTTTCCTGTTGTGCCTGACGCGCAAGATCGGAATTATTGCGCTGCAATTGCGTGCGACGGTATTGCACGATGCTCACCATCAACACTGCATACACCAGCCCCGTCACAAGCCCGCCGATCAAAATTTGCGGCGCGACACCGATGAACTGTTCAAGCACCGTGGCGAGATTGCCGGTAAGCGCGAGCTTGGCCGCGATGCCGCCAATGACTGCACCGGTAATCGCCATGCCCAACATCACGGCGATGCTTTTGAGACCCATCTTGAAACGCGACGGCCCGAACCACGCACCCGTCAGCGTCAGTGTCAACGAAATCAATACCAGCCCCGACAGCATGAACGCGCCGAACCAGCCGATGCGGCCGAGACCCAACTTACTCAGCACGGCCAGTACCAGCCAAATGACGATGAACAATGCAATATTGCGCCACAGGCGTTTCTTGAACGCAGCATCGAAGGCAAGCAAATCAACCCGCTCGGTGGGCGTGAGCTTGGCGAGATTTTTCGCTTCAAGCCGGGCAGTCCAGTCTTGGGCGGCTTTTTGGATTGTGCTAAATTTGTTCACGGTTGGAGAATACCGAACATCGCGACTGCCAACAATATCGGCGTGACGAACGGCGATCTGGCGGGACGAAACCCTTGTTTGCCAGATTCGCCTCAATGTGTAAACTGCTCATCAGCACCCCAGAAAAATACCGGAGGAAACGCACATGGCTGACATTTCACTCAAACGAACCCACACGCTCGGCCTCAAAGGCGCGCACACGGCGGCCAGCAAAATGGTCGACAAGCTTGGTGAGAAATTCGATCTCAAAGGCACCTGGAGCGGTAACACGCTTAATTTCGCGAGACCTGGCGTCACCGGCGTGCTCGTCGTATCGGATCACGACATGAAGCTCGATGTGACACTCGGCTTCATGCTGAAAATGATGAAGGGCCCGATTGAGCAATCGGTACATGAGCAACTGGATAAAGCGCTGAAAGACGGTGGCGCAAAAGTGGCGGTGGCACCGGTGGTAAAGACTGCGGCAAAATCAACAAAGACTGGCTTGGCTAAAAAGCCTGTGGCGAAGAAAAAATGACATCTGCTGCTGGTGTCGTGACACAGAAATAGTGATGCAAATAAAACGGCGTCTTTTTCCGCATGGCGGCGTTTCTCGTCGTTGCCATAGCGGTGCTATGTCGCCTCCTCGCGCCTTGCTCTGCGAAAAAATCCATCCGTTTTATTTGCATCACTATTTCTGTGTCACGACACTAGCTTTCCTGGGTGCGACATAGCTTGTCCCACCCCGCATAACCAAGTCTCGTCATCGTTTCAATATTTTTCTCAAAAATATTGCCCGCCTCCGGGAACGCAGCCACCGCGCGCGTCACACTGGCTTCGCGCAAAAGATGCAACGTCGGGTACGGTGAACGATTGGTGAAATTGGTAATGTCATCGGGTTCGGTATCGGCAAACTGATATTGCGGATGAAAGCTTGCGATCTGCAGCACGCTTTCCAACTTAAGCTCAACTAATGCAGCATCGGCGACGTCAAGGAAATCGTTGTAATCCAGAAAATCCGTCAACGCATTCGGATGGATCAACAATGTCGTGTCGGTAACCGTCGCATCCGTGGTGCTAAGAGTTTGCAATTCGTCGAGGAGTGTAATCAGCAAGGCGTCCGGCGAATCGGCGAGGCATACCGCATAGCGAATCTGCCCCTTCGCATGAACCGCCTTGGCGAACGGACAAAGATTTAAGCCAATTACTGCGCGCTCAATCCACCGCGTCGTTTCGGCAATGATCGCGTCGCCCTTAGCGACCTTAACGACCTTAGCGACGTCACTCAACCTTCGCGCCCGATGCCTTCACTACCTCACCCCA
This sequence comes from Betaproteobacteria bacterium, assembly GCA_031370095.1. Taxonomy (GTDB): domain Bacteria; phylum Pseudomonadota; class Gammaproteobacteria; order Burkholderiales; family Usitatibacteraceae; genus UKL13-2. The sequence continues at coordinate 2,867 of JANMPY010000024.1, read as the reverse complement.
GCGAATAATTTCCGCGCGAATGTATTCACCAAACGCCTCCGGCGACATCGGCCCTGGCACCGCACCCAAATCCAGGAAGCGCTCTTTGATGTCTGCTGTGCCAAGCGCCTTGACGGCTTCGGCATTGACGCGCGTGATGATTTCTTTCGGCGTGCCCTTCGGCGCGACCAGGCCGAACCACGACTGCACGTCAAAGCCCGCGACACCCGCCTCATTCATCGTCGGCACGTCAGGCGCCGATGGTGAGCGCTGCGCACTGGTCACGGCGAGCGCCCGCAGCTTGCCTGCCTTCACGTGTGGCAATGCCGAGGGCATGTTGTCAAACATCACTTGCACCTGCCCGCCGATCATGTCCGTCATGGCAGGCCCGCTGCCTTTGTACGGGATATGCACCATATCCACTTTGGCCAGCATCTTGAATAATTCAGCGCTCAAATGGATCGATGTTCCCGCGCCGCTTGATGCGTAGGAAAGTTTACCCGGCTGCGCGCGCGCATAGTCGATCAGCTCTTTCACTGTTTTGGCAGGTACCGATGGATGCACGACGAGAATATTGGGTACGTTGGCAAACAACGCAACCGGCTCAAAATCTTTGGCAAAATCGAATGGTAGCTTTGGAAATAGCGAAACGTTAATCGCACTCGTGATCGCGCAAACATAAAACGTGTAGCCATCGGGTGCCGCCCTGGCGACAAGCTCGGCACCAATATTGCTGCTGCCACCCGCCCTGTTTTCGATGACGATTGGCTGCCCGAGCGCATCGCCGATTTTCTTTGCCATCAAGCGTCCCACCACATCGGTTGCGCCGCCTGGCGCAAAGCCGACGACAAATTTGATCGGCTTGTTCGGCCAGGTTTGCGCAAACGTCATTTGCGGAAATGCCCCAACTACAACACCAGCAGCAGTCATGGATAAAAAATCTCTGCGTTTCATTTTATTCTCCGGTTACCGAAATACATGCGAGTTCACCTTTTGAACGCCAACACTACCACACCCGCCGCCACCATCATGATGCCGACCCACTCGCGGATGCCCGGTCGCTCATCAAGAAACCAGAACGCAAATATTGCGACAAGTACCAGGCTTAATTTGTCGACCGGTGCGACCTTCGACGCCTCACCCATTTTCAGCGCGCGGAAATAACACACCCAAGATGCTCCCGTTGCAAGGCCGGACAACGTCAGAAAAATCCAGGTTTTTTGGCTTAACGCGAACGGATTGCTCCATTTGCCGGCGAAATAAACGAACATGGCCAGCACAAAAATAATCACGAAGGTGCGAATCAGCGTCGCAAAATCAGAGTCGACACCTTGCAGGCCGATTTTGGCAAATATTGCGGTCAGTGCAGCGAACACGGCCGACAGAACCGCCCAGAAAAACCAATCGTTCATTGTCGGCATATTGCCCCGCACCCGTTATTTTGCGCCAGCATAAGCCGGGCTCTTCAACGCATTCTGCTTGAACGCACGCGATCCGGTTTGATAATATGCAATCGCTTCCTTGATCAAGGCTTCATTCAACGGCGCATCGGTCGCGGCGTATGTGCGCGGATCAACACTAAACGCCGCCACCTTTTGCTTCGGTGAAAGCACGATCAACATATCGTCTTTGTAATAGCCAAGTTCCTGGTAATTACTCACGAACGCGCGCGCGGGCTTCGCGATATTTTCAAATAAAGTTTCGCCAAAAAAATGCTCAATGCCCTTGGCACCCAACAGCCCGAGCAGCGTTGGCGGAATGTCGATCTGGCTGATCATCTTTGCATACACACCGGGCTTCAATATCTCGGGTGCGTAAAAAATCAGCGGAATCCGGTAGTTCGCCAGCGGCAGCTTGGTTTTTCCTGCAACCGATGCGCAATGATCGGCAACGATTACAAACAGCGTGTCCTTGAACCATGGCTTGCTGCGCGCCTGCTCGATAAACTGACCAATCGCGAAGTCGGTGTACTTCACGCCGCCATCGCGCCCACCGGGCGAGGCAATATCGATGCGTCCATCTGGATAAGTAAAGGGGCGATGATTGGATGTGGTCATGATCTGCGCGAAAAATGGTTTCTGCATCGCACTCGATTCATCGAGAATGCGCAGCGTATTGCCGAACAATGCTTCATCCGCGACCCCCCACACATTCGCAAACGGCACCGACTCCTTCGGAAAATCAGTGCGGTCAACCACCTTGTAATCGTTGCCCGCATAGTAGGCATTCATGTTGTCAAAATAGCCAAAACCACCGTAAATAAAATACGGCTGAACCCCTTGCGGCACCAGTAGTTGCCCGACCGTTGTCAAATGCGCATTGTCCGGCCGACGCACGATGGCCTGGCCGGGTATCGGTGGCGTACCTAATGACAACGCCTCAAGGCCGCGCACCGTGCGCGTACCGGTGGCAAATACCTGTTCGAACTTGAGGCCTTCAGACGCGAGCCGATCCAGATTCGGCGTCAATCCTTTCGTGCCGCCATATGCGCCGACGTATTCGGCCGACATGCTTTCAATGGTGATGAGCACCACGTTGCGCGGTTTTTTTGTGAATGGCCCGAGAGGATTTGTTTGTTGCGCAACGCTCGGCGACGCGGCTGATTTCGAGAGCGGCGGACGCAGGTTGCCGAGGCGCGCGAGTATGGCGTCGGCCTCAACTTGTGGAATCGTTTTATAAAATTTATCGTAATCGAGTTCGTTCCGGCGCATCGCGGCCGCCAGCGAAAATAATCCATTGCCCGAAAGCTCCAGCGCGTACTCATTGCCCGCACCAGACATCTGATCCACGTTCGCAAGGTTGTAGCTCAATACGGGCAAAGCGGCTGCACCACCGAGCATCAATAAACGCTTCGTCCAACCAAGCGGGCTAGTCGAAAACGCAACGCG
>JANMPY010000013.1:0-2867 GCA_031370095.1 Betaproteobacteria bacterium | reverse complement strand
TCAGCGATGCGATGCTGGTACTTCGCCACACGGCTACCGGCCGGATAGTAGGTCTGCGCGAGATTGTTTTGCTGCAAACGCGTGAGGCTTGCCTCGACCGTTTCCTCGCCGAGGCTCATGACCGGCTCACGATTGCTCAATTGGTTGCAGGCGTTGACGACGGCATTGAGTGATAGCGGATACACATCTGGCGTGAGGGAGGATTTTTCGGCGAGAACGCCAAGTACGCGTGCTTCGAAAGCGGAGAGATTGAATTCGATCATGCGTTGAGACTAGGGGCTGCGGGCGCCGCCGTCAAGTGTGCACCACCCACAGCGGTCGTTTGACACAACGCTCTGTGGCACTCGCGCCGGATTCCTAAACCAGCCACGTAAGCACCGCGACGGCCAGTAGGCCCGCCCAGCCGGGGTGCCTGCCTTTGGTGGCGACAAGTACGATCAATGCGTTCACAAACATCGAAACGATGATGCTGCCTTTGACAAACACAAAAAGGATTTGATCCTGTGCAGGAAATGCCATCCGCAACAAAATAGCGCCGAATGCCCAACCGAAGATGGAGACGATATGCCAGCTCGCCCACAGGATTCTGACGTGCCGCTGTTGCAGCGGAGGTGCTGCTGACGTTGGGACGATTCCATCAATGCGCAGTCGGCTAAAGATCAGCACCTCACCCAGAATCGAGTGAACAAGTCCGACCAGAATTGCCAACGAGCCTGCGATGAAAAGATAGATTTGCATGGGATTCCTGAAGGTTGACCGTGATTGCGGCGTGGTGTCGCGCTCGCAGTTTAAGTATAAGAAGTGCGTTAGTCCATTGCTGCAGTACATTGCGCACGCCAGCTATACTCATTTTTTTGATATGTTTAGGGGCACGGCAAATGAACCGCAGGGATTTCATTCAATTGGGTGCATTGGCAGGCGCAATGGGGAGCACAACGGCGATGGCGGCAACATCTACACAATCACGCGGCGTAAGTATCGTCGAGGCAAACGTCACCGATTTGCAGGCCGCCATGCAATCCGGCAGGCTCACTTCGCAGAAACTGCTGAGTCTCTATCTCGCCCGCATTCGCGCCATCGACAAAACCGGGCCACGCCTCAATTCGGTGATCGAATTAAATCCGGACGCAATGTCGATTGCCAAAGCGCTCGACGCGGAGAGGAAGACCAAGGGCGCACGCGGGCCGCTGCACGGCATCCCGATATTATTGAAAGACAATATCGCCACTGCCGACAAAATGCAGACCACCGCAGGCTCGCTCGCGCTGCTGGGTGTGAAGCCGCCGCGCGACGCGTTTCTGGTCACCAAGTTGCGAGAAGCGGGTGCTGTGATCCTCGGCAAAACAAATTTAAGCGAATGGGCCAACATGCGCTCGACGCGTTCCACCAGCGGCTGGAGCGCGCGCGGCGGATTGACAAAAAATCCGTACGCGCTGGATCGCAACACCAGCGGCTCCAGTGCTGGCTCGGGTGCGGCGATTGCGGCAAGTCTGGCAGCGATTGCGGTCGGCACTGAGACCGATGGCTCCATCACGTCGCCTGCCAACGTCAACGGCCTGGTGGGCATCAAACCGACGCTCGGTTTGATCAGTCGCAACGGTATTATTCCCATCGCACATTCGCAGGACACGGCAGGACCGATGGCGCGTACGGTTGCTGACGCGGCAATTTTGCTCACCGCGATGGCGGGTACGGACGCACGCGATGCGGCCACGATGGAGGCGCAAAGTCGTGCGCAGGATTACACCAAATTTCTCGACGTTGATGGCTTGAAAGGTGCCCGCATCGGCGTGGTGCGCAGCAACTTCGGCGGACGAAATGATCTCGTCTCAGCCGTGGTCGAGGAGGCGCTGAAGGTGCTCACCGCGCGCGGCGCAATTCTTGTTGATTTGCCTGAGCTGCCGAATGCCAATAAATACGGGCAGAGCGAATACGAGGTGTTGTTGTATGAATTGAAAGCGGACATGGCGGCTTATCTTGCTGAATTTGCGCCGGGATCAAATATCAAAACGTTGAAAGACGTCATCGACTTCAATGTGCAAAATCGTGCGCGTGAGATGCCATTTTTTGAGCAGGAGCATTTTTTGCGTGCAGAAGCGAAAGGCGGTCTCGACAGCAAAGAGTACGTAGACGCGCTCGCGAATAATCTGCTCTACTCACGCGCCGAAGGGATCGACAAAGTGCTGAAAGAACATACCCTCGACGCGCTCGTCGCGCCCACTGGCGGCCCCGCGTGGCTCACCGATTTCATCAAGGGGGACGCCAGCGGTGGCGGATTCAGCTCGGCCGCTGCGGTCGCAGGCTATCCGCATGTGACCGTGCCGGCGGGGCAGGTATTCGGCTTGCCGTGCGGCATTTCGTTTGTCGGTACCGCGTGGAGCGAGCCGACATTGATTCGGCTGGCCTATGCGTTTGAGCAGGCCACCTTGCAGCGTCGCGCACCGACTTTTGCCAAATCGCTGAACCGGGTAGCGGGGTAACCGCAGCGCTGCTTGCATTTCGTTACAATTTGACATGGCTCACGAACCAGATTTGTGAGGGCTTGTCATATCCTGCATCAATTACTCGCGCGCATTTTTTTCTCATCATCTGCTGGTACCCGCGTCATGACTGCGTCCTGTAGCCGATGTGTCGGGGACACCAACTAAAAATCAACACTATGGAAAATCCCAATAATGCTGCCGTGAATGCATGGCAGCGTCAGCCCAAATGGTTGCGTCAAGTGCTCGTTCCCTTGCTGATATTTGCGGCAATTGGCGGCGGCGCGTGGTGGTATCTGACGCCCTCGGCAGCGGACACCGCCAAAAAGGCAGACGCCGCGAAATCCGCCACAGGCAACAACCCACCCGGTAAAGGCGGCGGTGGCC
>JANMPY010000632.1:0-1819 GCA_031370095.1 Betaproteobacteria bacterium | reverse complement strand
GCAAAGCGTTGCGGCGCAAACCAATGACAGCGTAAGGGATACTTTCATGCGGCTCTCCGATGTTTAGGCGTTTCAGGCAATTGAATGTGCAGTGCGCGATGGATATTTTTTCCGGCGTCCCTGTTTCGCATTCGGGACGTTTTAATACTGAAACATTCTAGTCTTGATTCAGTGGCGGTTTGATGACGCGGTGCAACACTGCATTAACGCATTAACCACCTGAGAGCGCAGCAACGATAATGACCGACTCCTGCCCGGTGAGCGGCGCATCGAGCGAACGCTCGAGCTCGGCGTTGACGAACAGCTTGATGTGCGCGCGAATTCGATCCTGTTCGTCGATCATTCGAAAACGAATGCCCGGATATTGCCGATCAAGATCACGCAACAGATTGTCAAGCGTGTCACCCACTGCCTCAACGTCACGCGCGCCGTTGGTGTAATCCGCCAGCGGCGTCGGCAGTGTCACCTTCACGATGAATAAGCCTCGACAGAATAAATATGCGGCAGATGCAGCATCAGGCATTGCCAATTGGCACCTTCATCAAAATTCGCCCACATCTCGCCATTGGTCGTGCCGAAATAAAGCCCGACCGACTGATGTTGGTCGGCCGCCATCGCCTGTCGTTTCACCGTGAACCACGCCTGCGCTGGCGGCAAGCCCTTATCCTGTCGTTGCCACGAAGCACCAGCGTCGCGCGAACAATACGCCGCTGGTTTGCCCGCAATCGACACACGCGGCCACACCGATGTGCCATCCATCGGGAATACCCAGAGCGTCTTCGGATCGCGCGGATGCAGCACCAGCGGAAAGCCGATGTCGCCAATTGCTTTCGGCATGTTTTCACCGATCCGCAGCCAACGATTTGCGGCGCGATCAAGCCGATAAATGCCGCAGTGATTTTGTTGATACACCACATCTTTGGCCGTTGGGTGTACGCGCAGGCAGTGCGGATCGTGACCGAATTGTGCATCCGGGTCAGGCAGGAAATCAGCGGCGCAACCACGATTCAACGGCGTCCAGTGCGCACCGGCGTCGAGGCTTTCGGATACGCCACCGGTGGACATGCCGACATAAATATGGTTTTTGTCGAACGGATCGACATTGATCGAATGCAGCGTCGCGCCGTCGGGTGGCGCCTCCTGCGATCCACCGAGCCACGTTGCACGATCCGGATGAAGATTAAAACCGTCGACGCTCTGCCACGTCACGCCATCATCGTCCGAACGGAACAAACCGTGCGGTGACGTTCCTGCGTACCAGACCTGTGGCTCACTGGCATGACCCGGTGACAGCCAGAAGACGTGACCAACCGACCAGCCGTAAGCATCACCCGATGACTTCGGGAATGCGGGCGGCGAGGTTGCTTCCTTCCAGTGTGCGCCAAAATCGGTGGAACGAAATACGGTCGGGCCGAGATGCCCTGCGCGCGCTGCCACCAGCATCGTTCCGGTAACGGGATTCTGCACGCCGTGATTGACGATCTGGCCCAGGAAATGCGGGCCATCGGCGCGCCATGTTTTTCGCTTTGCGTCGCCATGCAGGATGAACAATCCCTTGCGGGTGCCCACCAAAACGACCGTGGATTTGTGTGATGACTTGGTTGGCATATGGTTCTCCCGGGCTGGTGTACTAGTGCATATTCAATGCGACTTATTTTCATGAAAGCTGATCCGCTCCTTCCCCCGGCCACGGGGGGAGAGCGAAGCGAGGGGGCAACGGGGATGGGGGCGATAATTATTGAAACGCGCGATTTCAAAGACACCCCCATCCCAACCTTCCCCCGCATGGCGGGGGAAGGAGTAGGTCGGTGAATATGTT
>JANMPY010000625.1:0-2030 GCA_031370095.1 Betaproteobacteria bacterium | reverse complement strand
CCAAACTCCAAACCGATCACGGTCACGATCGGAATCATGATGTTTTTCAACACATGCACACCGATCACGCGCGACTGCGACAGCCCCTTGGCGCGGGCGAATTTTACGTAGTCCTGCAACAACGCTTCGCGTGTCTGCGCGCGCGTCAAGCGAATCAGCAATGAAAGCTTGAACAGCGCCAGGTTCAACGCGGGCATGAATAAATGCGTGAGACCGTCCCACGTCAGAAAGCTCACCTGCACACCCAGCACGCTCACCGTCTCGCCGCGCCCGTTCGATGGCAGCCAGCCGAGATACACCGAAAAAAACATGATCAACACCAGTCCCACCCAAAAAGTCGGCAAGGAAAAGCCAATGATCGAGCCCGCCATGATGCTGCGGCCGAAAAAACTGTCGGGCTTTAATCCGGCGACGAGCCCAAGCGGAATACCGAGCAACACCGCCATCATCGTCGCCACCAATGCCAGCTCAATCGTGGCGGGGATTTTGGACAAAATCAATTCCAGCGCGGGCACACCGAATACAAACGAGCGCCCCAAGTCCCCCGACAGCGCGCCTTTCAGAAACGACAAGAATTGCGCATACAGCGGTTTATCCAGCCCCAGCGCCACGGTCGCGCGCAGGCGCTCGACTTCATCGGCCTGCGGATTGACCAGTAGCTCGATCGGATTGCCAATGGCATACACACCCAGAAAAACGAGCATTGCCATGACCAGCAAAACAAAACCGGATTGGGTGAGACGGCGGAGGGTGTAGGCGAACATGGGTAGATTTTCGGGCTACAAAATTTACGGCTTTGGTGAAAGCCAGGAGGCGCGGATCTCGCGGAAAAACGATCATGCTGCGGAGTCGTTATCTTAAACGTTTCGCCGCGGCACAACTCCCGGATCGAAAAAGCTCGCTTCACACGTATGGCTTCTGTGTTGGGTCGCGTCTGGCTAGTGCGGCATTTTGGGGGTCGGCTCATTGGGAAGGTTACGCCAAAGGAACGGTGATGCTCTTATTGACGCACCCCGCCGGGGGTGGCGAAGTCGATCTCCTCGGCCGTGGCAGTTCCGTTGGTGCGACCAGGGTAGCAATGCCAGGTCATCGCGATGTTGAGGTCAACGATCACGTTTGCAGCCTCGATGTGCGCGCCGTTGTCGAGTGCTATGTTGCCGGTGGTGTGTGCGTCCTTGACAAGCGTCAGGTCGTAGCCACGTTCCAGTGCGGCATACGCCGTCGCACGGATACACCAGTTCGTTTGCGCGCCGGCCAGCGCGATGTGGGTCGCGCCGCGCTTGGCGAGTTCCGCTTCAAGGGCGGTATCCTCGAACGCCGAATTGAATTTCTTATGGATCAGCGGCTCGCCCTCTGCCGGCACCAATTCAGGCACCCACTGCCACGCTGCGCTGCCAAAAACCAATTCCTGATCCGCGTGCTGCACCCATATCACCGGCACACCCTGGGCGCGCGCCCGCTCGACAGCGCGCGACACGTTCTTGATGATTCGCGGCGCGTCCCACGACTCGCGCACCACGCCGACCTGCACGTCCACGACCAGCAGGACTGCCTTGTTACCTTCGCGCACGGTTGCCATTGTGATTCCCTCTGGATCGATGAGTGATGTTTTGTAATTGTAGATTCGACAGGTGCCTGGTGGCCACGAACTGGGGGGCTGCCACCGCAAAAAAGATCGAAACACCAGCATTGACGGGAATCATGGAGCATTTTCAGCCTGTGAGGCGCGCCAGTGCTCGTGTTTACAGGATTTGAATAATCCCGCCGCAATTTCCTACGCCGGTACAGGAGTCCGTGGTCGGCGAGCCGCCTTCGGAGACGGGCCGTCCATCCTGAAAGCGAAGATTGAGGTAATACGTCGTGCCTTTTACCAGCCGGCAATATGACGCGGGCAGCTCGGTCGTAATGTTTGCCCAGTTAACGCCTTGTCCGTTGATGCCTGTGGAAAAGCAGGGATCGCGATCTGGTCCGGCCACCAGTTTCGTCACGTCAAAATTACATGGCGTCTGGGTGATTGAAATAAATGTCGG
>JANMPY010000616.1:0-14795 GCA_031370095.1 Betaproteobacteria bacterium | reverse complement strand
CGCCACAATCCCTGCCACTGCCGCATCATCCGCCAATAAATTACCTCGCAGTGATTTCAATCGTCGTTAGCGAATGAATTTCCCGCCGCCACCGATCATGGTTGCATCAACAAACTTCGTGCCCGCACGCTTGCCGCTGCCGTACGACACGCTAAAGTCACCGACGTCAAAAGGGCCGGAGCTCTCAAGCGTCGCCATCAGTTTTTCGCGGCTGAGTTTTGGACCAACACGCTTCAATGCTTCAACAAACACCTTGGCCGAGATAAATCCTTCGAGCGCTGCATACGAATAATCTTCTTTATTTTTTCCCGAAGACTCCATCAGCTTTTGATAGTCTTTCACCGCCCTTCCCTGCGGGGTCCATGGGGTTGGCACGACTTGTGAAATGATAATGCCGCGACTGTTTTCCCCCATTACCTTGACCAGTTCTTTGCTGCTGACCACGGATAGCGCCATCAGCCACGTATTCGGGTTTTTGTGCCGGTACGCCGACATGAAATCGACGCCCGACTTGCCGGCGGTCAATACCAGTACGCTCTGCGGCCTGAGTGCGGCGACTTTATCGGCGGCGACCTCGATGTCACGGCTGTTGACGTCAACCGCGATCCTGCCCACGATCACGACCTGGTTTCGCACGGCGGATTCTTCGGCAGATTTGAGTGCCGCTTTGCCGAAATCGTTATCCTGATGGGCGATCGCGACCGTTTTCAAACCAAACGTCAAGCCTTGCACGATGAGCTGTTCTGTTTCCTCGGCGTAACTGGCGCGGGTGTGAAATATGAATTTGTTCTCGCTGGCCCGCAATCCTTCAGCACCGCTGTACGCCGAAAAAATCGGTGTGCGTGCCTCCGTCGCGAGCGGGAGTGCAGCGCGGGTGTTGCCGGTACCAAACATGTTGAACAGCGAAAAAACTTTTTCGTCCTGCAGCAGTTTCTTGGTGTTCTCAATCGTGCGCTCCACAATGTAGGCGTCATCCAGCGTGACCAATTCAATCTTGCGTCCATGTACGCCGCCTTGCGCATTGACGTGTTTGAAATAAAGATTTGCACCATCACGGTAGTCGGTACCGAGTTGCGCCAATGCGCCGCTCAATGGTGCGGATTGCCCAAGCTTGATACTGGATGGGGTAATGCCTTCGTCGGCGTTTACCGAACCTGCCGCGAACAACAATGCAAAGGTACACGCAGCAAAAGACAACTTCTGCGTGCGGGGGAAACGGGATAAGGCAAACATTTTTATTTTGCTCCTTGGAATGACGCGCTCGTTGAAGTGCTGTGACCGATGCGGATGCGTTACGTTTGTAACCCGACCGCAGTCTAGTCGACACTATTTAATAGCGTTGTTAACTTGTGTGAAATCGCACCTCAGCTTGAGATCTGGACAGGCGTCGTCATCGAGAATTCGTGAGGTGTGCTGCCAGCGTAAATAGACGAAAGTCAAGCACTGGCGCGCCTTACAGGCGCATATGTCGCCAGAAGGCTCAGCGGTGCTAGCGTTTACGTGTGTATTTCAGATTGAAGCAAGCAATGCAAAACATTGCAAACTGCGCTACAGCCCCAGCGCACTCAGGCTCGCATGGTCGTCAGGGCGGCGACCGTTGTTGTCGCGCAGCCACTGAAACTTGCGCTCTGAAGCCTGGATGGGCAAGTCATTGATACTCGCAAACCGGCGCGCCATTAAACCTTCGGTGGTGAATTCCCAGTTCTCATTGCCGTACGAGCGAAACCAGTTGCCGGTATCGTCGTGCCACTCGTAGGCGAAGCGCACGGCGATTTTGTTACCGCTGAATGCCCAGAGTTCCTTGATGAGTCGATAGTCGCGCTCGCGCGCCCACTTGCGGGCGAGGAAAGTCACGATGGCCTCGCGACCGACAGGAAATTCAGCGCGGTTTCGCCATTGGCTGTCAATGGTGTAAGCGAGCGAGACGCGTTGCGGATCGCGCGAATTCCACGCATCTTCAGCCATGCGAATTTTCTGGATTGCAGTTTCTTGGGTGAACGGCGGCAAAGGCGGTCGGACTTCTGGCTGGGTCATTGTTGAATCCTTAAGCGTGCGTTGGTGGCGGGCGGAAAATCATGATTGGCTTGAATTATTTTTTGGTAATGAATCGACTCAATTATCACGCCGCCCGCATGAAATGCCCACCCGTTTTGTTTGCTGATTCCACTTTAATTACAATTCTGCAGCCGCCCGATGGCTGATCCATCGAAAACATTTATAAAGCAAGAATCGTATACTTTGCGTCGTCGATTCAGTCGATGCACCTGCGCCAACCAAAGGAGCCCTCACCATGAACAAAAAACTGATCACTGTATTCGGTGCCACCGGCGCACAAGGCGGCGGTCTGGCGCGCGCGATCCTCGCCGATACCAGCGGCAACTTCGCCGTGCGCGCCGTTACCCGCAAGCCCGATTCTGACGCGGCGAAGGCATTGTCAGTCGCGGGCGCGGAAGTCGTCGCCGCCGATCTCGACGATGCCGCTAGCGTGGCGCGTGCCATGCAGGGCGCGTACGGCGCGTTTTGCATCACCAACTTCTGGGAGCACTTTTCGCCCGACAAGGAACTGGCGCAGGCCGAGACACTGGCCCAGGCTGCGGCGGATGCAAAATTGCAGCACGTCATCTGGTCCACGCTTGAAGACACGCGCAAAACCGTTCCGGTTGGCAATGGAACGATGCCGGTGTTGATGGGCAAATACAACGTGCCGCATTTCGATGCAAAGGGTGAAGCAAATCATTTCTTTCTTGATCGCAAATTACCGGTGACCCTGCTGCACACGTCGTTTTACTGGGATAACTTCATTCACTTCGGCATGGGGCCTGTAGCCGGGCCCGACGGCAAACTCGCGATCTCCCTTCCCATGGGCAACGCCAAGTTGCCGGGGATTGCGGCGCTGGATATTGGCCGCTCGGCGTTCGGCATATTCAAAGCAGGCGTTGCCGCGCTTCATCAGGCGGTCGGCATCGCGGGCGAACACCTGAGCGGGTCGGAGATGGCCGCCGCGTTCAGCAAACTGATGAATAAACCGGTCGCCTACAACGCCGTTACACCCGAGGCTTATCGCGGATTTGGTTTTCCCGGCGCGGAAGATCTCGGCAACATGTTCCAGTTCAAACGCGATTTCGAAACCGCTTTTCGCGCGGCGCGCAGTGTCGAGGCCACGCGCAAACTTAATCCGACGCTGATGAGTTTCGAACAGTGGTTGAACGCGAATCGTGCGGCATTTGTGAAGGGCTGAGCCCTAAGTTCGGACGAAAGGACTCTAGGGGAATGGCGCTTACTTTAGCGGTCTCCCCGGCGAAGGCCGGGGCCTAATTTGAATTGCGCGGTAACTTGCGCAAAACTTGGACCCCGGCCTTCGCCGGGGAGACACTGTTTACGGTTGCCCTTCGAAGCACCCATTCTCCTTACTGGGGATTCAAAAGCTCCTAAGTAAGCGCCATTCGGCTCTAGGGGTATGTTGAAATTTGATGCGATAGCCGCAGAAGCGCAATCGTCGCATATGCACTCCTTCCCCTGGCCACAGGGGAAGGTGGGGATGGGGGCGATGCACATGTCAAGCGCGGCGCGGCAGCGCTGGCACGCCCCATCCCAATTGCCCCCTCGCTGCGCTCTCCCCCGCGATTGCGGGAGAACAACCACAAGGGTTGCGCTGGGAGTAGATACACGCAGATCGCGCGACTTCGAAAACTGCCCCGCGTGTGGAATGCATATCAAATTTCAACAAGCCCCTAGCACTGGCGCGCGTTTCCAGCCATTTTTGTGCCGTGAGGCGCGTTAAATGGCGATCTACGCGTTCATGCGTCACAACGTCATCCCCTCAGGCAATTGCCGACGACTGGCTATACTGTTTTTATTAGCCACGTCGCCACAAGGATTTCTGCCATGCCAAATGTTCGCGCCGCATTGCTCGCTGCCATCGGCTTGTCCGTATTTTTGCCCCTCGCTCACGCGCAAGTGCAAACTCAATTTCAATCGCCGCAAATCCTGACCCTAACACTGGCAAACGAATATCCGGCGACCTCACTACCCGGCGAAGGTGATACGGCTTTCGCCAAACGGGTCGCTGAGCTGACGACGGGAAAGATCGAAATTCGCACCGTGTTCGACGCAAAGTCAGGTTTCAAAACGGTCGAACAACTCGCCGCTGTGCGAGACAAAAAAATTGACCTCGGCGACCATTTCGCCGGCGCGCTCGGCAGTCACGACCCGATATATTTGCTGTCATCTTTGCCATTTCTTACCGCAGGCGAAGACGACGCGCGGCGTTTGTATGCACTCGCCAAGCCACTGTACGAAGCCGCTTTCGCGCGCGCCAATCAAAAGCTGTTGTTCGCAACGCCGTGGCCGCCATCGGGCTTGTGGACTAAGCGTGCGGTCAACGATTTGGCCACAGTTGCGGCGTTGAAATTACGCACCTACGACTCGACCAGCAGCGCGGTGTTCACGCGCCTCGGCGCAAGTGCTGTAAACATTTCCTTCAGTGAGGCGATGGGCAAAATCAACAGCGGCGAAGTCGACGCGGTGCTCTCCTCCGGTGACGGCGGCGCGGGTCGCAAACTGTGGGAATTTCTCAATCACTTCACCGCCATCGAATACGCCACGCCGCTCTCACTGGTCACCATCAACCTCGATGTGTGGAACGCGCTCGATGCCGCGAGCCGCAGCGCCATCGTTCAGGCCGCAGCCGAAACCGAGGCGCTGCAATGGCAACGCGCGAAAAAACGCGTCGAAGAAAATTACGCACGCATGCGCGAAAATAAAATGACCATCGTGTCGACGATGCCGGTCGCGTTGCGCGCAGCGCTAACCGAAGCAGCGCGGGTGGAGATTGATACCTGGGCGGCGCGAACGCCAGAGGGAAAAGCGGTGCTGGAGCGGTATCGTGGTGGCGTGCAGAGGGACAAGTAGGGTGTTTTTTGCGCACACATTTGCTGCCCGGTGCGAATAACAAACGCTAGCACTTGTGCGCTTCTCAAGGCACTTTCACTCCAAACACCCTGCCGAATGGCGATCTACCGATTTTTCTCTGAGACGACTTCGGGATCAAACAGTCGGTGCTGGTTGATTTCGAAAATCATTTCGCCCAGACCACAACCATGAAGCGTTTGATTTACTGATCCGATTGTTATGCGACATTTTCGGGTGGCACTTTTATTTAATTGGTGTCTGACCCTATTTTGCCCTGCTATTTTGCCCTCAGTGATACGACCGATGCCGAGCGCGACGAAATCGCGCAGATGATTCTCCTCACCGCGAGCCATCACGCGCCAGTCACGGTAAGCGACGACGCAAGGAAAATGCTCGACATTGATCTATCCATTCTCGGTGCTGAATGGCCAATGTATGACGCTTACGCGGTTGGCGTGCGTCGCGAATTCTGTCCGGCCGTTATCAGCGAATTTAAATTCCGCATTGGTCGCATAAAATTTATGCGCAGCGTACAAGAACAGCAGCATATCTTTCTGACTGAAGGTATGCGGCGACGACTCGAGTTTAGGGCGCGGGAAAATATTGCGCGGGAGATTACAGCATTGGAGCGGGAAGCGGGACTATTCGGACGGGTGATTGCGCGTATTTAACTGGTGTCTGAGCCTCATGTCACTTTCCGCGACTATCTTATCATCGCTTAAACGCCTTACGCGCCCCACGCGCCCGACGAATTTCAACTGTTCGGCACAGCCGTGACACCCTTCGCCACCATCGCATCAATTTCCGCCTCACTCAGCCCCACCTCGCGCAAAATCTCCCGGCTGTGTTCCCCCAACCGCGGAGCCAGCCGTCGGATCGACAGCGGTGTCTCACTCCACTCCCCAACCGGCGCGGTGGTGCGCACGGTGCCTTCGCTGGGGTGTTCATACATCGGAAAAAATCCCGATGAATTCAGATGCGGATCGTCGATGAGCGAATCCATGGTGTGCATCGGCGTATTGGGGATGTCAGCTTTTTCCAGCAGCGTCTGCCACTCGGCGGTGGTGCGGGTTTGCATGATGTCGGCGACAAACTGGTACACGTCACGGATGTTGGCCGCGCGCGAGGTGTGATCGCAAAAACGCGCGTCGGTTTTTAGATCATTGCGGTCGATGGCGTCAAAAAAATTACGCCAATGTTTGTCGTTGTAAATCAGCACACAGAGATAGCCGTCGCGCGTTCCGTAGGGGCGACGATGCGGCGCGATCAGGCGTGCGTAACCGGCGTCACCGATCGGCGGCTCGAAAGTTTTCCCGCCCATGTGATCGCCCAACACGAATTGCGACAGGCTCTCGAACATCGTCACGTCCACCGACTGGCCGTGGCCGGTGCGTTGCGCGTGAAAAAGCGCGCCTACCGTGGCGATCACTGTCTGCAGTCCGACGCTGCGGTCGCCCAATGTCACCGGCGCATAACGCGGCACGTCGCTGCCCTGTTCCAGCGTCAATGAAGGCACACCAGCCGCACCTTGAATCAGATCATCGTACGCAGGCCGACCGGCATACGAGCCACGCTCTGAAAACCCGTAGGCACCGACGTAGACGAGCTTTGGATTGATCGCCTTCACCGCGTCAAAGCCCAAGCCCAGCCGCGCCATTGCCTGTGGCCGCACGTTGTAGATGAGCGCGTCAGATTTTGCGATCAAACGCTTGATCGCGTCGATTACTTCGGGCTTCTTGAGGTCGAGCACGAGTGAGCGTTTATTGCGATTCAGGTGCATGTGGATGTGGCCCATGCCGGGATTTTTCATCGGGCCAACCCAGCGCATATTGTCACCTGCGGGTGGCTCCACTTTGATGATCTCGGCACCCATGTCGCCCAGAATTTGCGTGGCGAACGGGCCCATCACGACGGTGGTGAGATCGAGTATTTTGATGCCCGCGAGTGGGCCGTTGTTTTCGGTGGAGAGTGTTGTCATTTCAAATTTCGTACAATTCCTACTCAGGCTGAATCCCGGCGTCTTTAACCATCGTCGCCCACTTGGCGATTTCCGATTTTTGAAACACGCCCAGTTGCTCTGGGGTGGAAGTTTGCACGCTGAGACCCGACGCGGCCAGCTTGTCGCGAATATCCGGTCGCGCGAGTGCTTTCACCACCTCGGTATTGAGTTTTTTGACGATGTCCGCTGGTGTGTTGGCGGGCGCAAACAGCGCGAACCATGCGACCAGCTCGAAACCTTTCACCACATTGCCCATCGGCGGCACGCCGGGCAACATCGCTGACGGCTCCACCGACGTTACCGCCAGCGCCCTCACCTTGCCGGCCTTGATCTGCGGCAGGCCCGTGACCAGATCGGCAAAGATCATCGACACCTGACCACCGATCACATCGGTGAGACCCGGCGGAATGCTTTTGTAGGGGACATGCAAGAGATCAATCTTTGCGCCGCTGGCAAGTGCCGCGCCGGAAATGATGCTGCCAGACGAGCCTGAGGCGTAGGAATATTTGCCGGGCTGCTTGCGAACCAGCTCGATCAATTCGGGTAATGTTTTCGCGGCAATATCGTTATTCACCACCAGCACGAACGGAATATTTGCCACCCGCGCAACCGGCGCGAAATCCTTCACCGGATCGTAATTGATTTTTTTCATGAGGCTCGGATTGGCCGCATGCGGTGTGTTGGTGCTCATGATGAGCGTGTAGCCATCGGGGGCGGCCTTGGCAACAAACTCCGCACCGATCGAGCCATTCGCACCGGCTTTGTTATCGACGATTAATTGCTGCCCCAGCGCTTCGGACAAAAGCTGCCCAACTTGGCGCGCGACGGTATCGGTGGCGCTACCCGCACCAAACGGCACGACCAGCTTCACCGGCTTATTCGGATATGGTTGCGCGCATACGCTGCTCGCAACGCAAATCAATGACGCGATCAGAAATCGATTTGACATTTGCTTCTCCCAGGAATTTTAGTTCGGGCACTTCGATACAAGTAACAAAGTTTACTGCCACGACTTGGTGGTGATCAAATGTATTGGAATATTAAATCACCAGCACTGGCGCGCCTTTCCAGCTATTTTTCCCATGAAAGGCTCATGGATAGGCGTTCTACACCTCATTGCCGCAGAGCTGGATACGCAGTTAAACGGTACACGCACAAACCAGATTGTCCACATGGCGGCAATTTTGCAATCCTCGGCAGGCAATTCCACCGTAAGTGCTCGTTCGGTAAATATGCATTGTCCCAACTTATCCATGCAGCTCGTTATAAATCGTCTCCGCCATATCGCGACTGATGCCCTCCACATTGGCCAGATCATCAATCCCCGCCGAGATCACGCCTTGCAAGCCACCGAATTGCGCGAGCAACGCTTTACGCCGCTTCGGCCCTACGCCAGCGATGTCTTCCAGACGCGAGGTGTTACGTTTTTTTGCGCGGCGTGCGCGATGGCCGGTGATGGCGAATCGATGCGCTTCGTCGCGGATTTGCTGGATCAGGTGAAAGCCCGCATTGTCTTTGGGTAGATGCAATTCGCGCCGGTTGTTTCCGAAGATCAACGTTTCCAGTCCGGCCTTTCGATCCTCGCCTTTGGCAACACCAATGAGCTGAATATCGCCCAAGCCCAATTCGTTCATCACCTCTTCGCCGATGCTGAGTTGACCCTTGCCGCCGTCAATCAATATCAGATCGGGCCGCAGACGAGGCTCTATTTCGTTCTCAGGCTGTTCGGCAATTTTTTTGTAGCGGCGCATCAGCACGTCACGCATTGCGGCGTAATCGTCGCCCGGTGTAATGCCGGTAATGTTGTAAAGGCGGTATTGCGAAGGCTGCATTGCGCCGCGATCAAACACCACACAGGACGCGACCGTGGCCTCGCCCTGGGTATGGGATATGTCGAAGCACTCAACGCGTTGCAGGCCCTCCATGTCCAGCGCGTCTTGCATCAGCGCGAGCCGCTTTTCTTGCGAAGCGCGTTCCGCCACCCGTTGCTCAATCGCAAACCGCGCATTCTTGGCCGCCATCGCCATCCAGACTTTGCCTTCTCCACTCGGGTGCGTGACGATGGTCACCTTGCGTCCCGCGGTTTCAGTCAGTGTTTCCTGCCATTCGTCGATGTCGAATTTACCGTCGAGGATCAATTGCGCGGGGGGCGTTTGCGCGCTGTAGTGTTGATCAATGAACGCGTCAACAATAATTTGCAAGTCTGCGTCTGCGGCGTTCACCGGAAACAAACTCTTGTCGCCCAAATGACGACCGCCGCGAATCATCACCAGATTCACGCACCAAGTACCGGCAATTTCAATGGCGGCAATGACATCGACATCACGCTCGCTGGAGGATTCGACAAACTGCTTGGTGAGCACGCGCTGCAAGGTGCGAATCTGATCGCGAAAACTTGCCGCCAGCTCGAATTGCAGCGCTGATGACGCCGCTTCCATTTTTTGATTAAGCTGTTCGAGGACTTCGTTCTCTTTGCCCTGCAAAAATAGCTCGGCGTTACCGATGTCGCGCTCATAACTCACTGCGTCAATCAGCCCGACACAGGGTGCCGAACAACGGCCAATCTGATGCAGCAAACAAGGCCGCGAACGATGCGCATACACACTGTCGTCACAGGTGCGCAGCTTGAACACTTTTTGCAGATGGTTCAGCGTTTCACGCACCGCCCACGCCGAAGGAAATGGCCCGAAGTAGCGATTCGGCTTCACGTGCGCGCCACGGTAAAAACGAATCTGCGGAAACGCGTGGCCGGTGACCATGATGTACGGGTAACTCTTGTCATCGCGAAACAGCACGTTGTAGCGCGGGGCAAGCGACTTGATGAGATTATTTTCCAGCAGCAGCGCTTCGGATTCGCTGCGGGTGATCGTGGTCTCGATGGCCGCGATATGCGAGACCATCAGCGTCGTGCGCGGGCTGGCGTGTTGCTTCACAAAATATGAGGTCACGCGTTTTTTTAGATCGCGTGCCTTGCCGACGTAGATCACCTCCCCGGTCGCGTTTTTCATGCGGTACACGCCCGGCAGATTGGGTAGCTGGGCTAAGATCGGTTTGGGGTCGAAGGTGGTGTCGCTCATGATGCAATGTGTATCGTAACTAAGCCCGCAATTTCAAGTGACTTTGGATTGCCGTGAACACATCGTGGAAAGTTTTTTCAGTCAGACGCCGCGTGTTGGTATTGTAGCGAGAGCAATGATAACTATTGAACAGTACTTGGCCACCCGGCAAAAGATGCTGCGCACCATGGCCAAATTTATGCGCACTTTTTTTCAATCCAGTGGCCATCAAGACCGCACCGTGCGCGATGCCGCCCAACGCAAGGATGACCGTCTGGCGCGGCGTTCCAGCCAGTTCTTCTCTCAGGAATTGATTACAAACAGCGATTTCGGGTGTCTCCGGCTTGTTTTGCGGCGGCAGACATTTCACCGCATTGGTGATGCGGCAATCGATCAATTTCATGCCGTCGTCGGCAGCGATTGATTCAGGCCGATCAGCGAAACCAAATTTATGCAAGGTGCTGAACAAAAGGACGCCCGCATAGTCACCGGTAAATGGACGGCCGGTGCGGTTGGCACCGTGCAGGCCTGGTGCGAGGCCGACGATAAGAAGCTTTGGTTTCGCGACGCCAAACGGTGGTACCGGTTTACAAAAATAACTGGGGTAATCAAGCTTTACGTCGTCGAGAAAAGTGGCAAGACGTGGGCAATCGCGGCAATCCGCGTTGTAAGTTGATGCGCGCCGCGCTGGCAATTTTATGGTCATGAATTCACGGTGAAAAATAAAAAGGGCGCGGAACTCCGCACCCTTTGATGATAGCTTGGCGCGGATAATTTCTCCGCACATCCATCTCTAAACGCGGCGACGGTACTCGCCGGTGCGCGTATCGACTTCGATCTTGTCGCCGTTCTCGCAAAACAGCGGCACCGACACTTTGAAGTTGGTGGGCTTGATCAGCGCCGGTTTTAACACCTTACCCGACGTGTCACCGCGCACCGCCGGCTCAGTCTCAATCTGGCGAACCACCGACGTTGGCAGCTCAACCGAAATCGCTTTTCCGTCATAGAAAATCACGTCACAGGGCATGCCATCATCGAGATAATTGAGTGCATCACCCATGTTTTCGCCCTCGACTTCGAACTGGTTGTATTCACTATCCATGAACACATAAAGCGGATCTGAAAAATACGAATACGTGACTTCTTTGCGCTCAAGTTGCACCACGTCAAATTTGTCGTCGGCTTTGTACACCGTCTCCATGCCGGACGAGGTCAACAGATTCTTGAATTTCATTTTGACCACGGCAGCGTTTCGGCCACCTTTGCTGTAGTCGGCTTTCAGCACGACCATCGGGTCTTTGCCGATCATGACGACGTTGCCAGCGCGGAGTTCTTGAGCGATTTTCATTGTTGATCCTGATACTTGTGAAGGAATTGGATTGCCTGACCACGTAAGCCAGAAAAGCCCTAAATTTTAGTGGTTTTTTGGTAAAAACTCAACAAGTTAGCCGTCAAATCCGGCATTTGCGCGAGCTTTTGCGACCAGAGTCTGGCGTGTAATTGCAGGGTGGGCAGTTGATCCTTGAAATGACGCCATGCGGCACCAATCCTCGCATTGTCTTCGGCATTCCAAGCGCGCCACAGCTCGCGCAGCGCTGAAGCTGCATTGATGTCGAGCCCCTCGCAATAGAGCGCGAGAAAGGCATTCAACTTTACCCAATGTGTATTTTCATCTTGCGGATAAATTTGCCAGATGAATGGTTTACCCGCCCACACGGCACGCACGAAAGAATCTTCACCACGGACGAAAAGGACATCGTGCCGCCAAAGCAATTGATCAACATCTGCCTGCGCGGAGAAAGGCATTAACGCAATTTCCACGTTGGGCGTTTGGTTGGCATCGGGCAGCTTGAGACTTGCCGCAAGCGCGCCTTCCGGAACCGTGCAGTCCACGTGCGTTGTTGATTCGGACATTGCCCGAAGCAAACTGTCGACGGCGGCGTTGCGATAGCCGAATAAAAAAATCCGCAGATTGTTTGCAGAGTTGCCCGAAGTAAAGGCATCGCGCGCCGCCAACAGATTTTTCTCGCGAATCAAGCCGCCGCTACTCGACGTAAATCCGGGAAAGAAAAAATATTTTGTTAACGGCAATTGCGGATGGGGTGACGGTAACAAATGATGTTCACCGATCCAAGATTCGGCGCTGAGATATTCAAGATTGACCCAAACCGGTGGCGTTGGCCGCAAAGCCATTGCATTGACATAGGGTGCTGGCAAGTTGACCGCGAAAGCTTCGATCACCAGATCGGCGGGATCGGCAGCCAGCGCTTGTTCCCAGTGGCTTACAGTCACGTCGCCAACGATTTGGCGGGCACTTGATGCATCGATGGCCGGTTCGATTTGCCTAAAACTGTTGAGGTCGTCAACAAAAAGTCGCACCGCGACGCCATGCTCGCGTGTCAGTTGCCGCGCCAGTCGCCAGGTAACGCCAATGTCGCCAAAATTATCAACGACACGACAAAAAATATCGCAGGAAATATTTGCGCGAATCAAACCGGTGCGGCGACGCCAAGCGACAGCACTGCAGCGCGGGCCGCTTGATAACGTGCGGCGTTTTGTGACGCCGGATTACCATGCATGCGCTGCAAACGACGGGATAAATCAACGCCCGGTACAACACCATCCGCCGTCAAGCCTTGTAGCAATTCATCGGTATGCACCGGATCATTGCACAACAGCACCATATCGCAGCCAGCATTGAGCGCGGCATGCGCACGCTGTGTGACGTTACCCGCTGTGGATGCGCCCTCCATCGAAAGATCGTCGCTAAATATCACGCCATCAAAACCCAACTGACCACGCAAAATATCCTTCAACCATTTTGCAGAAAAGCCAGCCGGTTTCGAGTCCACCTGCGGATAGATCACGTGCGCTGGCATCACCGCACTCATGCCCTGCGTGGCGAGCACGCGAAACGGAATCAAATCGGCTTTGTCGATTTCCGCATAGCTACGATCATCGACCGGAATTTCATGATGCGAATCCGCGCGCACGTAGCCGTGCCCCGGGTAATGCTTGCCGACCGAGCCCATGCCTGCACTGGCCATTCCCGTGATCAAGGCTTTCGCAAGAGTTGTGATCGCATCCGGGTTTTTATGAAACGCGCGGTCCCCGATCACACCCGACTCGCCCCAGTCAACGTCCAATACCGGCGCGAACGTAAAATCCACGCCATGATTGATGAGCTCTGCAGCAATGACATAGCCGACGTTTTCGGAAAGTGCGATGGCCGCGTCAGGCGACGCATCCCAGCGCTGCCCCAACACGCGCATCGGCGGAATGATGGTGAAACCGTCGCGGAAGCGCTGCACCCTGCCGCCTTCGTGATCCACGGCGATGGGAAGCTTCGGCTCGCGCAGCGCGTGGATGCTCGCTGTCAGCTTCTTAAGCTGCTCTGGTGAGGCAAAATTACGCGCGAACAAAATTACACCACCCATCAAGGGATGTTGCAGTCGCTGCACATCGTCAGCGTTAAGTTCGAGCCCAACAACATCGGCCATCACGGGACCCAGCGGAATATTGAGTGTCATATCTTCACATTCATAAATTTGGAATCATTTTTTTCGATGACGACGAACGCCAGCGCTTGTTCTGTTTCGTCGGTGATAGAGAGATGCAAGTTTGTGATTTGCTGCGATAGCAGTTTTTCGCCGAGCATTTGGCTGGTTTGAATCAACGGTTTACCCAGCGCATCATGTGTCACCCGTACGTCATGCCAGCCGACACTCTCGCCAATACCGGTACCATAGGCTTTTGAAAACGCTTCCTTCGCTGCAAAACGCTTGGCGACAAAGCGCGCTGGCTGCGACGACTGGGCGTATTCTGCCACCTCTTCCTCGCTCAAAATACGATGTAAAAAGCGGTCGCCAAAACGAAACAACGCATCCTCGATCCGCTTGATGTTCACCAGATCAGTACCGATGCCGAAAATCAAGACGTCTCTCCGCGCGCTGCCGCACGGTAACGCTTCACCGTCTCGGCCAAACCAAACTCCAGAGCGTCAGCAACGAGTGCATGGCCAATCGAGACCTCTTGTAAGCCCGGTATGGCATGGACAAATGCCGGCAAATTATCGAGATTCAGGTCGTGTCCGGCGTTGATACCCAATCCCGCCGCCTGCGCGGCAGTCGCAGTCGCGACGTATTGGTTCAACACCTTTGTCTGAGTGGTGGTTCCAAACGCTTCCGCGTATGGCTCGGTGTAGAGTTCGATCCTGTCAGCGCCAAGCGCGCGCGCCATTTGCATCGCTGACGGCAGTGGATCCATGAAAAGACTCACGCGTACGCCGAGCGATTTCAGTTCAGCCACAATCGGCGTCAACCTCGGCACATCTTTGCCGAGATCCCAACCGTGGTCGGAGGTGAATTGGCCACTCTCATCCGGCACCAGCGTGCATTGGTGCGGTCGCACGGCGCGTACAAACTCAAGCAGATTGTGAAATGGGTTGCCTTCGATATTGAATTCAATACTCGGTGTGACTTTGAGCAGCTCGGCCAATTCAGCCACATCGTCTGTTCTGATGTGGCGACCATCTGGGCGAGGATGAATGGTAATGCCGTCCGTACCTGCGGCAATCGCGATGCGCGCCGCGCGCGTGATGCTGGGGATGCCCAACGCACGCGTGTTGCGGAGCAGCGCGATTTTATTCAGATTGACGCTAAGTTTAGCCATGAGAGCTTCGCAAAATGTTCAGCGCATTTCCCGTATCAGTTGACGGGTGTGGAGAATTTTATCGCCGAGCAAGTGATTGATCATCATGCGCATCAATTGCTTCAACTGCAATTGTGTTTGCGGATCGCGATAGTCGCCACACGCCATGTCGATGAGCG
>JANMPY010000604.1:0-2551 GCA_031370095.1 Betaproteobacteria bacterium | reverse complement strand
GACATTCACGTTGAAGTCGACAAGAACGAAATTTCGATTGTCGCTGATATCAAGCGTGAAACCAGTACACCGGTGGACGCCGCGAAGGACGGCGAGCGGTTGCTGCATTCTGAGCGGTTCTACGGTAAAGCTTCACGCGTTTTCAGCGTCGCGCAAGATGTTGATGAAGCGGCAGTGCAGGCAAAATACGCCGACGGCGTGTTGTCACTGGTGCTGCCGAAAAAGACGCCGGTAAGCGCCAAGCGCGTCACGATTGAGTGATGTCAATGGCCGTCATTCCCACGGACAACCACAAAGGTTGCGCCGGGCGGGAATGACGGCCATTAGCTACCCACAAAATCCATTTGCCGCCACGCTTCAAACACCATCACCGCGACTGAATTTGACAGATTCAAGCTGCGATTATTCGGCTGCATCGGCAACCATACGCGCTGCTCTGCGCTAAATTCATCCATGATGTCTGCTGGTAGTCCGGCGGTCTCCTGACCGAATAAAAAACTGTCCCCGGCCTTGAACGAGACCTTGTCAAAGCGCGAGCCATTACGCGTTTCCACCGCGAATATTCGCGAGCCTTTCAGCGCCGCTCGACACGCCATCCAGCTTGGGTGATGTTGCACGTTCGCAAACTCATGATAATCAAGCCCTGCACGCTTGACACGCGCGTCGACCCATTCGAAACCGAGTGGATGCACCAAATGCAGCGTCGCACCGGTATTCGCGCAAAGGCGAATGACGTTGCCCGTGTTCGGCGGGATTTCCGGGCGATAGAGAATGACGTTAAACATTTCTATTTTTGCGTGTCGTCGAATGGAACAGTTTCAGTCCCAAGCGCGCTGGTCGCATTGAATTGCGTTCCACGTGCGATCACCCACGCACTCACGTGCGCGGCACCGGCTTTTTTTAATGTCTTCGCGGCCTCTGAGAGTGTGGCGCCGGTGGTCATCACATCATCAACCAGCGCGACGCGCTTGCCATCGAGGCGATGCGCACAGTCAAACGCGCCACGCACATTTTTCAGCCGCGCGTCGCGACTCAATCCCGACTGCGGCGGTGTTTCGCGAACCCGCAACATGCCGCGCGCGTCGAATGGAATACCGAGCGTTTTCGCCACTCTGTCGGCGAGCAATGAAGACTGATTGAAGCCACGCTCCCGCAGTCGTCTGGTGCCAAGCGGCAGCGGGATGATGATGTCCGGTGGTAGCTGTGCAGTGCGGCTCTTGACGGCGCGCGCAAGTGCATCTGCGAACAACGGCAGCAGGTTCAAGTTTGCGTTGAATTTGTACGCCTGCACGAGGCGGTCGAGCGGATACGCATAGCGAAACGCACAGATGGTTTCGTCGAAATGTGGCGGCGCGGAAAGACAGGCGCCGCAAAGCTGCGCCGGCGTGCCCTCGGCATCACATTGCGGGCAGCCGGTCGCTGACCGGGACGGCAAATCGCCAAAGCATGCGGCGCACAAACTCTCCTGCGAGCGCACACCACATAGCGTGCAGTCCTGCGAAAGCACGCGTGCAAAACCTGGGCGCACAGATTCAGATTGGAAAATCGACATGCCTCATCACTTGGCGATTGTCGTTTATTGGTGTTTCAAAAATTGACATATGGAGTGGATTTGGCAATCATGGCATGTTTATTTTACCGCCTGCTTCCATGGATCAATCATGACCACAACCGCCGCGCCATCCCAGCCCGTCCGTATCGCTGTGCCAGTCGCCTGGCAGAAGCCAGCCAAACCAGCGGCGTGGTCACATGCTGATGTTGAAACGCTATTCGACTTGCCGTTTGCCGATCTGATGCATCGCGCGCAGATCTTGCATCGCGAACATCACGACCCGAACAAGATCCAGCTATCAACGTTGTTGTCGATCAAGACCGGCGGCTGCCCGGAAGACTGCGGTTATTGCCCACAAGCGGCGCGCTTTTCGACCGGCGTGGAAAACGAAGCGATGATGGATGTTGCCGCCGTCGTGTCTGCGGCCAGGCTCGCGAAAGAAAATGGCGCATCGCGCTTTTGCATGGGCGCTGCGTGGCGTGGGCCGAAGCAGCGCGATCTCGACCCGGTGCTGGATATGGTGCGCGAAGTTAAAGCGCTGGGGCTGGAGACGTGCTGCACGTTGGGCATGCTGAAAGAAGGCCAGGCCGAACAATTGAAAACCGCCGGCCTCGATTACTACAACCACAATCTCGACACGGCGCCGGAAGTTTACGGTGACATCATCACCACCCGCGAATATCAGGATCGCCTCGATACGCTGGTGCGCGTGCGTGACGCTGGCATGAACGTGTGCTGCGGTGGCATCGTCGGCATGGGCGAATCGCGTACCGAGCGCGCGGGCCTGATCGGGCAGCTCGCTAATCTCGATCCGCACCCGGAGTCGGTGCCGATCAATTATCTGGTGCAGGTCGAAGGCACGCCGCTACACGAGAAATTGCAGGGTGAAAAAGTGTTGGATTGGACCGAATTCGTGCGCACGATTGCCGTTGCGCGCATCACCATGCCTAGTAGCTTCGTGCGATTGTCCGCAGGGCGCCAGGAAATGAACGAAGCGAC
>JANMPY010000527.1:0-5620 GCA_031370095.1 Betaproteobacteria bacterium | reverse complement strand
CGGCTAGTAGCGTACGCCGTCAGGGTTGTCGGTGGCGTACGACGAACAGCGCGAGCGGATTTGTCGTCCCTCGACCTCTTGCCGCACGAGACCGAAGCCGGGCTCCTTCTTCGGCCGGTTCACGATGTACGACATGGTTGGCGACTCCACGCCCCGCGTTGAGTCAAACGCGGTCACGCGCACGTAGTGGTTCGGGAACGCCTTGCGGCAGGCATTGATCTCTTTGACGACATCGACCGGGTCTTTTATGTCGAACATCGGATTGCCGTACATTTCCCAGTAGGTGTTGCGTGGATGTGGGTCGTCGGTATATTCGATACCGACAGACCACATGTGCTTCAGTGCATATTCGATCTGTTTGCTGATCTGCGCATCGGTGAGATCGGGCAGGTACGAGAATTGCCCTTGGGTGACACGGTTGCCCTGGTTGGTCATCATGGTTGTCGTTCCTTCAGTTTGCGGCGGTTGGCGTTGGCACGAAGTCCGCAGTGTCGGTCGATTCGTAGTTGAAGCTGATGTCGCCCCAGGTATCGAGTGCTGCCTTCAGCGGCGAGCACCACTTGGCAGCATCCTTGAGGATCTGCGGGCCCTCATTCCAGATGTCCCTGCCTTCATTGCGCGCCAGCACCATGGTTTCCAGCGCTACGCGGTTGGAGGTGGCACCGGCCTGGATGCCCATCGGGTGGCCGATCGTGCCGCCACCGAACTGCAGTATTACGTCGTCGCCCAGGTAGGTGAGCAGTTGGTGCATCTGGCCGGCGTGGATGCCGCCGGAAGCCACCGGCATGACCTTGTTCAGGGATGCCCAGTTCTGCTCGAAGAACAGGCCTTTCTCAAGCTGCATCGGCGTGTGCGTGTCGAGCAGCGTGTCGTAAAAGCCGCGGATCATCATTGGGTCGCCCTCGAGCTTGCCGACCACGGTGCCGGCGTGGATGTGGTCCACACCCGCCATGCGCATCCACTTGCAGATAACGCGGAAGTTCATGCCGTGGTTCTTCTGCCGTGAGTAGGTGCTGTTGCCCGCGCGGTGCAGGTGAAGAATCATGTCGTTCTTGCGCGCCCACAGCGCCATGCTCTGGATCGCAGTGTAGCCGATCACCAGGTCGATCATGATGATCACGCTGCCCAAGCTCTTGGCAAACTCGGCGCGCAAGTACATCTCCTCCATCGTGCCGGCGGTCACGTTGAGGTAATGACCCTTGATCTCGCCGCTCGCCGCGCTCGCCTTGTTGACGGCTTCCATGCAATACAGGAAACGGTCGCGCCAATGCATGAAAGGCTGCGAGTTGATGTTCTCGTCGTCCTTCATGAAGTCGAGCCCACCTTTCAGGCCCTCGTACACGACCCGACCGTAATTGCGGCCGGAAAGACCGAGCTTTGGCTTGGTGGTCGCGCCGAGCAGTGGGCGACCGAATTTGTCGAGCCGCTCGCGCTCAACCACGACCCCGGTGGCCGGCCCCTGGAAAGTCTTCAGGTACGCGACCGGTATGCGCATGTCTTCGAGCCGCAGCGCCTTTACCGCCTTGAAGCCGAACACATTGCCGATGATGGATGCGGTGAGATTGGCGATGGAGCCCGGCTCGAACAGGTCGAGATCGTAGGCGATATAGGCGAAGAACTGCGCCTCGGTTTTTGTGCCCGGGCCGGTGTTGGGTACCGCATCCACGCGGTAAGCTTTGGCGCGGTACAGATCGCAGGCAGTCAGCCGGTCGGTCCAGACAACGGTCCAGGTCGCGGTGGAGGACTCACCTGCCACGGCTGCCGCGGCCTCCACAGGATCCACGCCCTCCTGGGGTGTGATACGAAACATTGCCAACAGGTCTGTTTCCTTGGGCTGATAGTCCGCATCCCAATAACCCATCTGTACATATTTCAGCACACCGGCTGAATAGCGTTTTTTGGTATCTGTTAGTTGAGTCTGGTCGTTCATGTTTGTCCTTTGTTCGATGACGTAACGCAGTGTAGGCACAACTAATAATAAGCAACAGTCACATTTTTTTATATGTACAATAACTTTTAACTTATATATTGACATCATGAAAAACGCGACCTTCCGACAACTGAAGACCTTTGAAGCGGTGGCGCGGCTGCTCAATTACACGCGTGCTGCAGAAGAGCTGCACTTGTCGCAACCCGCCATTTCGATGCAGATCAAGCAGATTGAAGAGCACGCGGGCATGGCACTGTTTGAGCACATCGGGAAAAAAACTTTTCTCACTCAGGCGGGCGAGAAAGTTCAGCGTCTCGCCCTCACCCTGCTTAGCCAGGTCAAGGATTGCGAAGACACGCTGGCGTCATTGCGTGGCGCGACCGGGGGACATCTGGAGCTAATCGTGGTGAGCACGGCCAAATATTTCGCGCCGCAGCTGCTATCGACGTTTTCGAAGTCGCACGCCGGCGTCACCATAAAACTCTCGGTCAACAACCGCGAACAGGTCATTCAGCAATTGCTGGAAAATCGCGTCGATCTGGCGATCATGGGGCGACCACCGAAAGGTCTTGATGCACTCGCCTCGCCGTTCGCGAAGCATCCGCATGGCATCATCGCGCCGCCGGATCACCCGATGGCAAAAAAGAAGCGCATCAATTTGAAGCTGCTATCCGGAGAAAATTTCCTCATCCGTGAATCCGGATCTGGCACCCGAACCTCGATGGAGCGGGTGTTTGCCGAGCGCGGCGTGAAGCCCGCCAGCAGCATGGAGCTGGCCAGCAACGAGACCATCAAGCAGGCCGTAATGGCGGGGCTTGGCTTGAGCTATCTATCACTTCATACAGTAGGTCTGGAGTTGGCAACCGGAAAGCTGATACGCCTCGATGTGATCGGTACACCGGTGGTACGCGAATGGTTTGTGATACAACGAAAGGGGAAGATACTGTCACCCCTCGCTGAGAAATTCCGCGAATTTCTGATCGCAAAAGGTGCCCGGCTTATCGAACAAACGACTGGCGTTGCAACGCGGTGAGAAACGACGGAGGATTGCCGAACACCCTTGGGAATGCTGCGGTGACGTGATGTTTTTTGAATGCAGGCGTTTTCAAAGCAGAAATCGGCGATGCCCGGCAAACGTGCCGCAATTCAGTTACGCAGTAATCTGGCGATGTCCTCAGCGTAACCGGAAAGCTTTTTTTGCACACGCAGCTTCTGCTGAGGCGTCGCATTTGTCACCAGCCATGCGGTGACGCCAAGCATGGCTTCGTACTGGCGATTCATTTCCGCCTGATAAACCGGGTCGCGATATTTCTCCGGCGAGAGAATCCAGCTCCGCAGTTCAGCTTCCAGTGTCGGCAACTCGGGTCTCGCCTTGATCAGCTCGATAAGTTCGCGTTGCCAGCGCCGCCGATCCGCGAGCCGCATTTCTTCCATTGGAACGAGGATTGTCGCGCGTGATTGCAGGTAGGTGGCCTGTTCCGGCGTGAGGCTGCCGAGCCAGCCTTCGAAGCCTTCGCGTACGTCGTCGGCGCGCTTCGCGTAGCGCGTCGGCAATGCCACCGCGATATCCTTGGCAAGCTTCCGATTGTCGTTGGCAAATTTGTTTTCCAGAAACGCGATCTGCGCCGGTTCCAGTTGATGCAATAGTTTCGCCAAGTCGGGCAGCGCTTGTGCAGTGGTGCGCGCAAGCAGGGCCTGACCGCGCACGTATGTGGCGCGGAGCTCGCTCGTTTCCGGCATGCCCGCTGCACGCTCGCGCGCCTCCGTCAGCCAGCGTTGCCATTGCGGCAGTTCGTTGCTGCGATGCCATGCCATCAGCAGCGTGACTCGTTCTTTCAGCCAGATTTCCTGCTCGACGTTAAGCTCGACATAATCGCGTAGCGCGTAGCCGATCAGGGTATCCGCGTTGTTGTAGGCGATTGTGGCCAGGCTGCACGAAGTCAGCATGGAAAGCATCGCGATGGCGGCGATCAAGTGGCGTAAAACACGAAGAATGCGTGGCATGGGCGGTATGGTATTACAACCACGAATGATCGTGTTCAGCGTCAAATAAAAAGACAAGCTCCAGCATTGACGGGCGTTTTGAGCTGAAAATGGCTGGAGAAGCTCACCGGTGCTGGGTCTTTGTTTGGGAGCAACGGTATTTACTGCGTACGATCACCACCAGCATCGCCGACCATGTCCGGTGCCGTGGCGATCGCAGTGTTCATCTGCATCGCCACCCAGTCGCGCGCCATCCTGACTGCGGCGTCCAGCGCAGCGGCAACCGGGACACTGAGCCCCATCCCGAATTCTTCAATCTCGGCAGGTTCGCAACCGATGACAGCAACCTGTGGCGGCAAGCGGCCCATTTGTTCCAGCAGCGCCAGCGCGCGCATCGGCGTGGCATAGTGGGTATCGGCAAAATAATCGCGCCGGGCATGCGCGTCAAGCCCGGACAGATCCGGCAATACCGGCTGCAGCAAGCGCAATTCACCATGCGGGCCGCCGCTTTGGTGCGCGTCAAGCAACAGCACCGCGTCGTAGCCGGTCATCAGTTCCTGCACGATGCTCATGCCGCCGATGCCGGTTTCCATGACCTTGACGCCGGGCGGAAAGCTTTCAGCAGCAAGACGCCACGCCGCATGTACGCCAAAGCCGTCATCGCCCTGTAGCACATTACCCACGCCGACGATCAGAATCTTGGGATTGGCAACGCTCATCAGGACTCAGAAACCGGGGAGGCTCGGCGTGAAATCCATGTCCAGCCCAACCAGCAGCCTGCCGTTCTCGTCCTGTTTAACCGGGAAGCAGGCGATTTTTTCGCCGCCGCCGATGCGAGTGCCCTGGCGCACGTCGTAATGGCAACCCGAGTGGTTTGGACAAGTCAGCGTATAGCCGCTAAGTGTTGCGCCGCGCATCGACGACTGATCGCGCGCGCAACGCGATTCCAGCGCAAAGAACTGGTCTTCGCGCCGACACAAAGCCATGGGGATGTCATCGACAACGAATTCCTTTGCGACGCCCGACGCCAGTTCGTCAATCAGATTCAGAACCGGCACCCAATGCGGGTAACGGGGCTTGACTGAAGGTGCGACATGCACTGTCTTGATCGGGATGGTCGGAAATTTGTGTTTCGGTTTTTCAGCTACCGGTTCTTCGAGCGGTTGCGGCAGCAAGTCGTATAGTTCCATCAATGTATGGATGGCGGGGTCGGAAACGACTTTATCCAAAACGCCTTCCTTGAACAGTCGCACCAGACGCCGCAGAGCCTCGCGATGGATCGCGTCTATGCCGTCAAGGACTTCAAATACCGCCGTCTTGACTTCGCCTGCAGGAAGCCTGTCCATCTGCTCGATGAGTCCGTTGACATTGGCAAGTAAGGCATCCCAATCGTCGTTGGACATGAAACCAACGAGTGTTTGCGCGCTTTCGGCACTCTCGGTGGTCGTGAACTGATCGGCCTCGGCCATCTGGCGGTTAAGTTACGTGTTCAGTGCAGTGCGCACTCGTCGCCACACTTGGAATGGTCATCGCCATCGCAGCAGCCGGCATCGCACTCGCCGTGGCTCGCTTTTTGAAAATCGGAGAAACTCTCGGCAAACAGTTGCCCGGCCTTTTTTTTGCCGGTTGCGGTCAGGCGGTAGCCAGGCGTCGGTGCCGCGACCGGCTCCAGGAGTTTCTGTCGCGCCAGCTCCTGTAGCGCGGACG
>JANMPY010000523.1:0-2675 GCA_031370095.1 Betaproteobacteria bacterium | reverse complement strand
GAAACGAGCAGAACGTTGATTTCACGCAGCGGCCAGCGGCGAGCCCGTGGGACGCGGGCTACGTGAAAATTGAAAATGTCGGCGAGCCTCTAATGGCCGCGCGGCTCGCAGCCGACAATTGCCCCAAGATCCGCGCCAGTGCTTGTGTTTGTCAGGGCGACAGTGAGTAACCCGAACGCGCTTTCACAGCCGAAATGTCAGATGCGTTAATCCCACCGGTCGCATTTACATCAAACTTGAAATTGCTGCCGTCGGTCGTCTGTCCTGCTCGCGACTTCACGCCGCTGATGTCGCTGGCGTTTACCGAGCGGGAGTTGTTCACATCGCCGACCAGAAAGCCCATTGCGGCGGACGCGTTGATGCCTGCAACGTTTACGTTGGTCAGGGCGACGGTGAGGCGCTGATTGTCCGGTATCCCCGTCAGCGTGACCAACACGTCGTTGCCGGCGATGGCAAAGGAAGCCGTGCCGACGCCAATCAAATTGACATTCTGCGAGGTCACGCCGCCAACCGAGGTGACCGGGCCGTCGAACTGGAAGACGATGGTGTGCGCGACGCCATTGTTGCGCGACTCCACCGTGACTGCGCCGCTGATGGAAGCCGCTTTGTCGATCAGCAGATCGAACGTTCCCGCTGGGCCGTGCGTCATGCGCGACTGCACCGCCAACAGCGATACCGGCAGGGCGGTGATGGTGACTGTTTCCGCCGTCATGACGCCATTGACAACGGGCCCCGTTGCCAGCGCCTGTACACCGTTGACGAGCGCGGTCGAGGTTGCGGCAGTGAGCGAGGCATATTCGGCCGGTGCTGCCAGTTTCAGTTCTGCAAACACGCTTGGCACACCGCCTTTGCGGGTGATGTTGCCCGCATCGAACAAGGTTGGCGCAACAGTGGCCAGAGCGGGCGCTGGCGGGTTCGCGTTGAAACCGCTGAATACCGTCTGCGCGTTTGTCATCACCAGCTGGTTGCCCATCATGAAACTGTTGGTCGAGACATTCGCAGCCACCCCCTGCAGCAAGCCAAAGCGGATATCGGCGCTGGCGAGCACCGAGCCTTCGGCCGAGACGCTCGTGGCGTTAAGCGTGCCACCAACCGGCGGCGTCGTTGCTTTTACCTCGACGAACAGGCCATTCACCAGCCCGCCGGGCGGAAGATCGCGGAATTGCGCGGCGCTGTAATTCACCACCAGCGTTGCGCCGAGTTTGAACGTCGTTGCCGTCAGGTTGCTGATGAAGCCGCGCAACTCAGCCTTGCGGAACGCCACTTGTTTCTCGATGCGCGTTGCCGCAAAGCTGCCATCGTTCGCGTCGAACAGGCCACTCACTTCAACCACATCGCCCGCCCTGAGCGCAGCAAGGGTCAAGCCGTCGGCGTAGACGGTTTTGCTGTCCGTTTTGACCACCAGGCCATAAATACTGAAGCTTCCACGCGTGCCGATGATGACCGGTGCGGCGTCAAACGTGCCTTCGAGGTCGCCGAGGAAATCGACCGTCGTGGCGGTGCCGGTCAAGCCGTCTGGATTGATGGTGCCTTCTACCAATACCGCCATGCCCACCTTCAAGGCGCTCTGATCGCCTACCGGTTGAACCACACCTTTGACGGTGATCGTGGCCGTGGTTGTCGAATACTCGATGCCGTTGACAAAAATGCTGCCGAATGCGGTGATCTCACCGTAGGAGCGACCGGAGCCGCTTATTCCACCGCCAGCATGGGCAAGCCCCAGGCAGAACAATGAAAGGCACGTTCCAAGGAACACGTTTAACGCATTTTTTTGCAAATATTTCATGATGCTTTCCTTAGTATCTGGCGTCGGGTTGCATTGCCGGATTGGCATGCTTCTCCGCCTGAGCCGTCACGCACGTCGCCATGGCGTTTGCAAATATTTCATCGGTGTTTAGCGGTAACAATCGCGTCTGATGCCTCGCCGGCCTCAGTCGTTTCTTCAAAGTAGTAAACGCCGAGCACGGCACGCGCGCGACCGGTGCCTTCCGAATTTGGCGTAACGTCACGATCAAAGCGCGACAGTTGATCGGCAAAGTTTTCCAATGCTGCCTGCCCATGCTGTTTTGCCAACTCACGCGATACGGCCAGCGCCTCGATTGGAATGTTGTCGAACCAGGCTTTTCGCTGAAAGAATTTTTGCCCGGACGACGCTAAAACGTTGTGTGAAAACGAGGCGACAAAATCCGATGCATCCTGACCAAAATTTGCCAATAGCGTCTGCCGGTTTTCTGCATCCGGCACGATCGTGCCGCCTGATACAAGTTCGATTTTGTCATCAGCAAGTTTTCGCACTACACCGACACGCAGCAGTTCATCAAGCACCGCACGCACGGGCATATCGCCGCTGTAGCGTTTAACCAGTGTCGCGAAGCTGCGCTTGCCTTCAAGTGGCAACGAAGCTGCATGACTGGGGCTGTCCGCTTTCGGATACTCATGCCGCCATGCCGTCACCACCTTCTCCGCGCGGTTGAAAGATTCTATTGCCCCCGCATTGTCCTCAACCGTCATCTCCTGCAGACGCGCGACTTCCTTGCGATTGAGTCCCGTGATCACGGAAATGCGTGAAGCGGTTTGTTTTTTGTTCTGCAGCGCAAAATCTTTTTCAGCGACGTCCACGTAAACCCACCTTGCAAGATCCGCAAAAGTTTCATAGGGCACGCTGTGGTGGAGCA
>JANMPY010000472.1:0-2750 GCA_031370095.1 Betaproteobacteria bacterium | reverse complement strand
GAATCGCGAAATGTGGGAAAACCGGGCCACGCAACGCAATATTGCGCGATTGATCGAAGATGGCGTCATCGTGCTCGGGCCCGATGAAGGCGATCAGGCCTGCGGCGAAACTGGTTTGGGCCGCATGCTCGAGCCGGAAGCGCTGCTCGCGGCGGTGCAAAGTTTGAGCGCACCAAAATCGCTGTCCGGCAAGCACGCGTTGGTTACTGCTGGCCCGACATTTGAGCCAATTGATCCGGTGCGGGGAATTACCAATTCGAGTTCCGGCAAGATGGGTTATGCGGTTGCACAGGCGCTCATGGCAAGCGGCGCGCGTGTGACCTTGGTGAGTGGCCCCACTTCAATCGTCCCGCCAGTCGGCGTAAAATTAGTAAAAATTAGCAGTGCTTCGCAGATGTTTGATGCGGTAAAGGCTAATTTCGCCGACGTTGACGTATTTTTCAGCGTCGCAGCGGTGTCCGATTACACACCTGCTACACCACAACTGCAAAAAATCAAGAAAACGACCGATAAAATGACGATTGAACTTGTGTCAACGGTCGATATTTTGGCTTGGGTCGCGTCCCAACCAAGCCCACCATTTTGTGTAGGCTTCGCCGCTGAAAGCGAGAACGTCGTCGAATATGCGCGTAAAAAGCGCGAAAATAAGAAAATTCCCATGATCGTCGCAAATTCGGCAACCTCGGCAATCGGCGCAGACGACAATGAAATTACAATTCTTGATGCCAACGGGGAACACACCTTCGACAAAGCCCCGAAGGCAGAAATAGCCCGGATCATTGTCGCGCATGCGACGAAACTGTTTCTGGCGCAATCGTCGACGAGAACCAATCTGAAATCGGTCAAGAATGCATAAGCTCGACGTTCGCGTACTCGATAAGCGACTTCTCGAACAACTGCCGCACTACGCTACTCCCGGCTCGGCCGGCCTCGATTTGCGCGCTTGCATCGACGCGCCAGTCACACTAAAACCAGGAGAAACGACACTGATTGCCGCCGGGATTGCGATTCACCTGGACAATCCAAAATACGCGGCGATGGTACTGCCACGCTCAGGATTGGGCCATAAACACGGCATCGTGCTCGGCAATCTCGTCGGGCTGATTGACTCCGACTATCAGGGGCAGATTTTTGTCTCGGTGTGGAATCGCGGGCACGCCGAGTTCACGATTCAACCGATGGAGCGCATCGCGCAGATGATCGTGGTGCCGGTATTGCAGGTTGAATTTAATGTGGTTGCCGATTTTGTCGCGTCAACACGCGGCGACGGTGGATTTGGCAGCACTGGCAAGAAATAGCCGCGACAATCGCCGCGACTTGCGTGAGTAGTGAACGTCGGCGGCATTTATGCAACGAGCGTTATTTACAGACGCGATGTTTTAGTCTTCCCATCGGTGCATCCACAGAGGCAACATTTCCATCATGATCAACCGTGTTTTACGCCACTTTTCACTTGCACTAGTGTCCATCGCCATGCTCGCCCCGCTCAGCACATTCGCCGACACCTCCGCGCTGCCGGAAGGCAAACCGCAAACAGGACTTCCGACCGTTAGCCTTAAAGTCGGTAGCCAAAACGTGCGTGCCGAAGTTGCCAACACGGACGCCACGCGCCAAGTCGGGATGATGTTCCGGCAAAAAATGGGCAAGCAGGACGGCATGCTGTTCGTCTTTCCGGAAATTGCTTATCACGCGATGTGGATGAGAAATACGCTGATTCCACTTTCGGTGGCCTACATGAATGAGCGCGGCGTGATTGTCTCAATTCACGAAATGCAGGCGCTCACCGAAGCCGTACACCAGGCGGCTGGGCCCGTGCGCTATGCCTTGGAAATGAATGCGGGTTGGTTTGGGTCCAACAAAGTCAACGTCGGCGATACGATTAAGGGCCTCGATAAAGCACCGAAGCCACAGTAAAAATAAGCGATTACGTTACCCCCGCAACTTCGTCCCAGGTCCACTCGCGCCAGCCTTTGAGCATCGGGAAATAGAGACCCAGCTTGATCTTTGTCTCGCTTGATGTGCCTTGCATCGCGCTTAAAATCGTCGCGTAGGTTTCGAGCTGCGCAGAATAGCGTTTGCGTTCGTTATCCAGAAACGCGTCTACATCACCGCCGTCGTGGCTATTGGTTTTGAAATCGATTATCCAGCGCACATTTTCGTCATCGACGAACGTGCGATCAATGGCGATGTTCACCAGCGCGCCATTGCGCATGCCGGTCAAGCGCCACTCCGCACGCGCCTCGCGGTGCGATTGCAAGGCCCAGCGCCCACGCGAATCAGCAACGGTATTGGCTAAGGCGTCAATTACGCGCGACGTTGCGACGGGCAACTCATCGGTTGCTACGCCGCGCCACGCGAGCTCTCGTTCAATCGTTGGCGCATTCGAAGAGATGCGCTCACGATTCCACTTCTCCACACCGTCGTCGGCGATGCGCTGCAAGAACGCATGCACGACACTGCCAATATGCCGCGCTGTTTCACTCGCCCAATCGAAATCGATGTTGGTGCTGGCGACGTTTAATTGCGCGCCATCGCAGGCTTCGACCCCCGAAATCGCATCCGGCATTGCGGGTAATGTTTGCGTGCTGCTGATGCGCATCGGCCCGCGCGGCGCGACACTTTCGGTCTTGACAACGTTAGCAATCGCATCGGTCGCCGCGTCGTCGGCATTGACGTCATTGACGATTGTCGAGGACACCGCAGGCCACAATGCGGCCAGCAGGCTCTCGGTGCGCGGCGGCGCAAATGTC
>JANMPY010000470.1:0-10157 GCA_031370095.1 Betaproteobacteria bacterium | reverse complement strand
GCGTTACCAGCAGACGCCGCAGCTTACGTTTTCCCTCAAAGGTACGCCCACATGTGGATCATCGGCTTGGTGGTTGGTGCAATGCTCGGTGGAGCGACGCACGGATTTTATGGCGCGATGTGGGGCGCGCTGATTGGCTGGTTGATCGCAACCGTGTTGGCGCGAACGTCGGGTAGCGCCACGCAATCACCGCGCGAAATCGATTTTGCCGCGCAGGAACGATTCGATAAACGCATCGCGCATGTGCAAAAAGCGGTCGAGGATATTCACTGGCGGCTCAGTCGGCTTGAGGAAAAATCTGGCGTGGAGGTGGTGCCCGGTGCCGCGGCGACGCGCAATGCCGAGGAAGTCGCAGTTGCGCCGCCGGCGTTTGTCGCACCGGTGCAACCAGCCACGATTGCGGCTCCGCCGCTGACGGCTGCGCGCATCGAGACACCGTTGCCACCACCGATTCCGTTAAAGACCCAGCCCGAGCGCGTTGTTGCGACGCCGACGGTTGACGACGCAATGCTTGCGCACACGGCCAGCGATGAGACGTCAATCGAGACAAAAATAAAAGCCGTTGAGCGCGTCGCGACGGCAGTGCCGACGCTTAGGGTACCGGGCTTTATCGAACGATTGCTCGAAGGCAACATCGTCGCGAAGCTTGGCGTGGTGATTTTATTTTTTGGTGTCGGCTTCCTGCTCAAGTTTGTATACGACCGGGGAATGTTTCCACCCGAGCTGCGTTTGCTTAGCGTCGCGGTCGCCAGTGCGGTAATGTTTTTTCTTGGCGCACGGTTAATCCAAACTCAGCGCACTTACGCCCTGATTTTATTTGGCGGCGCGACGGGGCTTTTGTATCTTGATGTTTTTTTCGCACTGAAAACATTCGCGCTCATCCGTGCGCCGTTCGGATTTTTGTTGTTCGCAGTCCTCGGCGTTGCCACGATTGTGCTTGCGGTAAAACTCGATGCGCGCGCATTCGCTGCACTCGGTTTGCTGGGTGCCTTCATGGCACCGGTGCTTGCCTCGACCGGCAGCGGCAATCATGTGTTGTTGTTTTCGTATTACCTGTTGCTCAATTTGATCGTGCTCGGCGCGAGCTGGTTCAAGGCCTGGCGCGAACTCAATTTCATCGGGTTTTTATTCACCTTCGCCATCGCGCTCATCTGGGGCTACGCGTCGTACGCGCCCGAGAATTTTTCAACTGTCGAGCCATTTCTCATCGCGTTCTTCCTGTTGTATCTGGCGATTCCGATTTTATTTGCGCAACGTCAGCCACCGGATTTGAAAGGCCTTGTCGATGGCACGCTGGTTTTTGGCATGCCGCTGTCTGCCGCGATGTTGCAGGCGGCTTTGACGCGCGGTATGGGAGATAGCGTGCTGGCGTGGAGCGCATTCGCTGCGGCGCTGATTTACGCGACGCTCGCATGGGCGTTGTGGCACCGCGAAAAAATGCGGCTGCTGGCCGAAGCGCATTTGGCGCTGGCTTTGGTGTTTGCAACTGTCGCACCATACTTTGCCTTGCAAGGCTATCCGACATTTGCGTTTTGGACGCTCGAAGGTGCGGCGATATTCTGGATGGGCTGTCGACAAAAAAGTCTGCTGGCGCGTGCGTTCGCGTTGTGTTTGCAGGTCGGCGCGGCGGGATATTTTTGGTGGGTCACGACTGGCGCGAATTACCCGCAGCCGTGGTGGAATGATCGCGTTCTCGGCTGCACATTGATCGCTGCGGCGTCGCTATTGACAGCGTGGTTCATGCATCGGTTTGAAGAATCGATTTCGGCGCTGGAAAAGTCCTTGCAG
The DNA here is from genome assembly GCA_031370095.1 of Betaproteobacteria bacterium. Taxonomy (GTDB): domain Bacteria; phylum Pseudomonadota; class Gammaproteobacteria; order Burkholderiales; family Usitatibacteraceae; genus UKL13-2. Next base: position 8,369 of record JANMPY010000470.1, on the reverse strand, counting down.
GGCGCGGCGGTCGCGTGGGGAGCGGTATGGCTGTTCGCTGGATTTGGATTCGGCGCGTGGCAGCAATGGTCGGTGGACGCGAGTCGGCTCTCGGCAATGTTGATCTTTGCGGCGGTGACGTTTTTCGCGTTTGAATGGCTCGGTGCGCGGCTCGATTGGCGTCAACTGCGGCTCACGGCGCGCGCGCATGTGTTGCTGATTGCAGCACTTGCATTTTTCTGGGGTGCGACGGCCGACGTCGGGCATCCACTGGTCGGCGGCGGTGTCGTGGCATGGCCATTGAGCTTCATCGCGTATTTTTATGTGCTGCATCGACAGCGGCGGGATGAGACTGAATCGTTCGACCGCTGGCGTTATGTGAGTGCATGGCTGTTGATGCTGCTGCTCGCGACGTGGGAAGTGCTATGGCGTTACTGGCACGAACAATATGGCTGGGTGTTGGCGATTAGTGCGGTCGGCTTGGTCGCGGCGGCGTTGCGTTTTCGGCTGCGTGAATTTTCCGGCGTCAAAAACGACATTGCAGCCGCACCACTTTCGCACCTGCCGCTGGCGTGGGCGCTGCTCTGGTGGGCCGCCGGGCTGTACGGTGCGATCGGGATGCACGCGCGTTCGGTGCATCACCTCGCGCTGTATTTAAGTGCGGCAGCGTTGTCGATCCTGCTGTTTGAAGTTGTCGGGCGGATGCTGGCGTGGACTGCGCTGCGTCGTACGCAAGTCCTGCTCACGCTCGCGATGCTTGCGGTTACGCTACAGTTGGCCGATACACACGTCAATCCATTCGCGGGCGCGCAATTTTTCGCGTGGCTGCTGGCCTTCACCGTAAGCGGCATCGTGCTCGCGATGCAGCAGCGCGATCACAATGCGTGGGCGCCGGCCTGGCAGCATGTCGTGTTGTTCAATCTCGCATTGTTGTTGGTTGCGTGGGAGCTGTGCTGGCGTGCCGAGCGTGCCGCGCTTTCGCTCGCGTGGCAGTACGCAAGTGTGGGCGCAACGATTGCGGTTGGACTGGCGGCCACGACCATCGGCATCCGCAAAAACGTGTGGCCGTTTGGCGAACATGCGGTCGCCTTTCGCGCGTGGTCGGTGATACCGTTGCTGGCAGCTGCGCTGCTGTGGACGATCGTGGCGAACGTATCGAGTAACGGCACGGTGCTGCCGCTGCCTTATTTGCCGATCCTTAATCCGCTCGACTTGGCGCAATTGGCGGTATTGGCCGCAGCAATCTGGGCGACGAAAAATTTATTCGGCATCGAGGACGCTAATAAAAACAATGCACGGCTGTTGCTTGCGGCGGCAGGTTTTTTCTGGATCAACGCCGCGCTACTGCGCACCGTGCATCAATGGGCGGACGTGCCGTTTGAATTGTCAACGCTGCTGCATTCGGTGGTCGCGCAAGCGGCGCTATCGTTGCTGTGGACCACCACCGCGCTAGTTATAATGACTTACGGCAGAAAAAAAATACCACCGTCGCGCGCCATGTGGATGGCAGGTGCCGCGTTGCTCGGTGTGGTGGTGGTGAAACTTTTCGCCAACGATCTTGGCAATACCGGCACCGTGGCGCGCATCGTTTCATTCATCGGCGTTGGCGTGCTGCTGCTGGTGATCGGCTATGTCGCGCCTATGCCGCCGAAGTCCGTGGCGCAGGCGCAGGAGAGCAAATAACGCGGCGTGCAGAAGTTAAAACACTAGCACTGGCGCGGCATATAGAGTATAAATGCCTGAAGACGCTCGCCAGTGCTAGTGTTTTATAACTTTATGCGGCAGAAATCGTTGCTACTGCCGCCAATTGACGAATCCTGAGTTTTCGCGCGCTCAGTCTTTTTTATTCACGCTACTCGAGCCGCCCAGCGCCTTGAATAAATCCGCTACCGCAAACCGGTACAAACGCTCTGCTTCAATGCGACTTTGTTCCGCTTGCAGCAAACCGCGTTCGGCGTCGATCACATCGAGCTGACTGGCGGCACCATTTTCGTAACGCAGCTTGGAAAGATTCCAGGTTTTGGTCAGCGTGACGACGCGACGCGTGTCGATTTCAACAACTTCGCGTGCCGCACGCTGCGCGGCAATCGCGTCCTGCACTTCGCGAAACGCGTTAGCGATGGCGATCTTGTATTGCGCGACCGCCTGATCAAAACGCGCTTCAACGCCTTCGGCCTGACGGTTGAGCCGCCCGGCACCCCACAGCGGCTGGGTGAGATTGCCGGCGAAATTCCAGATACGTGACGGCCCCGAAAATAAATCGCCGAGCGCGCTGCTCTCGGTGCCGAACAATCCGGTGAGCGAGATCGAGGGAAAAAACGCCGCGCGTGCGATGCCGATCCGCGCGTTGGCCGCAATCAGCTTTTGCTCGGCCTCACGCAGGTCAGGACGATTCAGCAGCAATGCAGAGGGCAGGGCGGATGGCGCGATCAGCGGGCTCGACGGCGTAATTGGTGTGGAGCGATCCAGCCGCGCCTCCATCAACGCGCGCGGTGAGCGTCCCAGCAACACGCTTAGCGCACGCTCCTGTTTGCCGCGCTGGCTTTCCAGCGGTGGTAGTTGTACCAGTCCGGCATCGAGCTCGGCCGAGCGCTGTTGATAATCGTAATCGGAAATCACGCCGGCATCCAAGCGGATTTTTTGCATACCAAGCGCTTCCTGTCCACGCTGGATCCCTTCGTGTGCGACAGCTATCTGCGCGTCCAGCGCCAGCAGGTTGAAGTATCCCTGCACGGCTTGCGCGGTCATGGTTGATCGCAATGCGTCCGCGTTGGCTTCGACGGAAAGCAAATCGGCACGCGCAGCCTCCGTTGCGCGCCGATATTTTCCCCAGAAATCAATTTCAAAAGAGACGTTTAATGCGACGCGATTGGTGGTGGTGTCGAGCGGCTGGCCGGGTGCGGATCTGCCGCTCGCGGACGAATTGCGATTGCGTTCGCGCGAGCCGCTCGCGTACACGGTCGGCACCTGATCTGAAACGGCCAAGCCCAATTGCGCCTGTGCCTCATTGATTCGTGCAGCGGCGACGACAAGATCGAGATTGTTTTTAAGCGCCTCGTTCATCATGTTGTCAAGCGCGGGATCGTTGAATATCGACCACCAGTTAGTGCTCGCGGTCGGTGCAACGTCTGTCGTGGCCGCAGACGGATAGGCCACGGGCAAGTCGATTACGGGACGCTGATAATTTGGTCCGACTACGCAGCCGCTGAGGGTCAGCGCATAGGCGAGCGCAATGGCAACGGTGATGGCAGGGGTGAGTGCGACTTTGTTGCGAGTGGTGTTATTCATGATCGCCACCTTTGAGCCGGGTAGGCTGCGCCGCGTCTGGTCGCTCGGTTCGCGTCGCTGCAACGCGTGCGCGCTCGGCCTCGGCGCGAATATCGTCCGCACTGCGCGGCTCCTTCAGTTTTCGTTCGGTGATGACTTTATAAAACAGCGGCACAAAAAATATCGCCAAAAATGTTGCCGCGATCATCCCACCCATCACGCCGGTGCCGACTGAATGGCGCGCACCGGCTCCGGCACCGCTTGAAAACGCCAGCGGTGACACGCCGAGAATGAAGGCAAGCGACGTCATCAGGATCGGCCGGAATCGTAAACGCGCTGCTTCCAGTGCGGCTGCCGACGCACTCATGCCTTCATGCGTTTTCAATACCGCAAATTCGACAATCAGGATCGCGTTCTTCGCGGCAAGCCCCAGCAGCGTCACCAAACCGATCTGGAAATACACGTCACTGGTTAACGGCGGCTGTCCCATCATCGACTTCACATGTCCAACGATCCACACTGCCGCCAATGCGCCAAAGGTACCGAACGGCAGCGCGAGCAGCACCGATAGCGGCAGTGACCATCGTTCGTATTGCGCGGCGAGAATCAGGAACACCATCACCGCAGCCAGCCCCAGCGCGAGGCCTGAAGTGCCGCTGGAACGTTTCTCCTGAAACGACGCGCCGCTCCAGTCCAGACTCATGTCGCTCGGCAATGCCTGCTTGGCGATACGCTCGACCTCTTCAATCGCCTCGCCAGAACTGGTGCCCGGCGCGCCGTTGCCGATCATTTTTACGGCGGGGAGATTATTGAAACGGTCAAGACTGTCCGGCCCGGCCGAATATTCTATTTTCGCAAACGCCGACACCGGTACCATCGTGCCACGATCACTGCGCACAAAGATCCGGCCGATGTCGTCAGGACGCTTGCGATACATGCTGTCTGCCGACATCAATACCTGCCAGGTGCGGCCGTATTTATTGAAATCATTGACGTAATAAGTGCCGAGCGTGGCAGCCATGGTGTTGAACGCGCTATCTAGCGGCACGCCGAGTGCCTTGGCCTTGTCGCGATCAACATTGATGCTCAGTTGTGGCGACGCGGCCCGCCACAGCGTTTGCACGCCGGCAAGTTTCGGGCTCTGACTGGCGGTGCCCATCATTGCGCCCATGCCTTGCGCCAGCTTGGCCGCACCGCCGTCACCACGATTCTGCAAATAAAACTCAAAACCACCGGTGTTACCGAGGCCGAAAATCGCCGGTGGGCTGAACGCCAATACCAATGCTTCTTTGATACCGCCCGTTTTCATGAAAAAATCGCCGACCATTTCCTGGCTGGAAACGCTGCGTTCGTCCCAGTGTTTTTGGGTGACAAATAATGTGGCCGCACTATTTTTGTAACCGCCGCCGAGGAAATCAAAACCGGTGAAGGCGATCACGTCTTTGTTATTCGGGTTTGATTTGGCAGCCTCTATCACTCGCTTGACGACCGCGTCGGTACGGTCAAGTGACGCGCCGTCGGGCAGGAAGACAGCGGCGATATAAAAGCCCTGATCCTCGTCCGGCACCAGAGAGCTTGGCGTGAATTTCAGCAAGCCCGCCGTGATCAGCACCATGCCGCCGAACAGCAATACGCCGATGGTGCCACGCTTGAGCAGCCATAGAACGCCAGCGGTGTAGCGTTTGGTGACGCGCAAAAACCAGCCGTTGAACCAGGTGAAAAATTTTCCCGGTGTGCGCTGGCCTTTTTTTAGTACCAGCACGCAGAGCGCCGGCGTCATCGTCAGCGCAACGATGCCTGAGAGCACAACGGCAATGGAAATGGTCACCGCAAATTGCCGATAAAGCTCGCCCGTCAAGCCACCCAAAAACGCAATCGGCACAAACACCGCGCACAGTGTCAGCACGATCGCAATCACCGGCCCTGTAACCTCTTTCATTGCCTTGATCGCCGCTTCACGTGCCTCCAGATGCTGCTCGTGCATGATACGCTCGACGTTTTCCAACACCACGATCGCGTCGTCAACGACGATACCGATCGCCAATACCATGCCGAACAAGGTGAGCGTGTTGATCGAATAGCCCAACAAATGCAAGCCCGCGAAAGTGCCGATCAACGACACCGGTACGGCGGCGAACGGGATCAGCGTGGCGCGCCAGTTTTGCAGGAACACGAACACCACGATAAATACCAGCGCCATCGCCTCGGCCAGCGTTTTCAACACTTCGCGAATCGAGACCTCAACAAAACGGGTGGTGTCGTACGGGACGGTATAAGTAAAGCCTTCGGGAAATTTGGCCGCGAGTGTGACCAGATTGGCATTGACGTCCTTGGCAACATCGAGCGCATTGGCACCCGGTTGCAGGAAGATACCGACCAGCGTGGCGGGCTTGCCGTTGTAGTAGCCCTTGAAGTCATAGTCCTTCGCGCCGAGCTCGACGCGGGCGATGTCTTTCAGTCGCAGCTGGTTCCCGTCCGGATTTGAGCGGACGATGATGTTATCGAATTCTTCGGCGCTAACGAGTCGTCCCCTGGTGGTGACGGTGTAGACCATCTCCTGATTTCCCGCGTTCGGTGCCTGCCCGATTTTTCCCGCTGCGAACTGCGCGTTCTGCTCGTTCAATGCGCGTGTCACATCGTCGACCGTCACGTTAAGCTGCGTCATCCGGTCGGGCTTTAACCAGATCCGCATAGCATAGTCTTTGGCACCGAAAATCTGCACGTTGGTGGTGCCGGGAATGCGTTTCAATTGATCGAGCACGTTGAGGGTCACGTAGTTGGACGTGTATAGATCGTTGAAGCGCTCGTCCGGTGAATAGAACGCCAGCACCTGCAGGAAAGCCGACGATCCTTTCACGACTGTGAGACCCTGCCGTCGCACTTCCTGGGGCAGCTTCGCTTCGACTTGCTTGACACGGTTGTTGACGTTGAGCGCAGCCTGATCGGCGTTGGTGCCGATTTCAAACGTGATGGTGATGGTGGTGGTGCCGTTTGAAGTTGAGGTCGATGCCATGTACTGCATGCCCTCCACACCAGTGAGTGCATTCTCAATCGGTGCTGCCACGGTTTGCTCGATGACTTCGGCCGAAGCACCGGGATATATGGCGATGACTTGCACGGTCGGCGGGGAGATTTCCGGATACTGCGCGATGGGAAGTGAGCGCATCGCCGCCAAACCGGCGATCACGATAAAAATCGAAATCACAAACGCGAATATCGGTCGATCAATGAAGAAGCGTGAAAACATGTCTGTGCGCTCCGTTGATCAGTGTTTCGCGGCTGGCGCGGAAGCACCTGCGGGTGGCGTCTGTGCGGCGGCCTTGGCTGCTTCTTCCGCGGTCATTGGCACAATCGGCTGGCCCGGCATAAAAATCCGCGCAGTGCCGTCGACGATTACCTTGTCGCCTGCGCGCAGCCCCTCGCGTATGACCCAGCCATTGCGTGCGCCCGGATCTTTCGACTCAAGTGTCACCCATTCGCCCGGCACGACGGGGCGTTGCTCGGCGGCAGGTTTGTCGTCCTTACCCTTGCCAACGATATAGACGTATTTTCCCATCGGCCCGTCGAGTACTGCGCGCTGCGGCAGCGTAATCGCATTCGCACGCGTGGCACCGGTCAAGACGACGCGTACAAACTGGCCTGGTGTGAGGCCGTTATCCGCATTGGCAAACTCGGCACGCGCGGCGTAGGCACCGGTATTGGCGTCGGCTTTGTAATCGCGAAAATTCATTTTGCCGACTGGTTTGAGCCACTGTCCATCGCCTGCTTTCAGTCGGACGATATAGCCGGTCTTGGGTATCTGCAGCGTGCCCGCCGTTAATTCCGCCTGCAATGCATTGCGGTCGCGTTCGGCAATCGAAAAATTAACATGCATCGGATCGGTTTGCGCCATTGTCGCGAGCAGGCTGTCGCTGGCCGCGTTGGCGAGTGCACCTTCAACCTTCAGCGCGCGCCCGATCACGCCGGTAATGGGCGCGACGACGCGGGTGTAGCCGAGATCGACCTTGGTACTCCTGGACTGCGCGTCGGCTTGTTTGTATTGTGCTTTGGCGACGTCAAGCGTGGATGCTGCGGTATCCCATTCTTTTTGGCTGATCGCTTTGGCGTCAAGCAGTGGCTTCAATCGATTGAATTCACGCTCAGCCATTTTCAGATTGGCCCCGGCCGTGCCGACCGCTGCATCCGCCTGCGCGGCGGCTGCGGCGTAAATCGCGGCATCAAGCGTGAACAGGGGCTGGCCCTTTTTGACCACTACACCTTCTTCAAACAGGCGTTTCTCAACGATGCCATTCACGCGTGCGCGAATTTCGATTTCGCGGGAACCTGCCGTTTGCCCAACGTATTCCTGATCCACCGCGACCTCGCGTGGCGTGGCGATTTCATAGACAACGTTCGGCGGCGGAAAGCCACCATGCCCGCCGGGCGCACCGCCGGGGCTGCAAGCGCCCAGCGCCAGTAACGACAGCAGGCCTGTGAGGCCAACGAAGGCAGACGGGACGACGGCCGCAGACGAGCCGGCGGCGCTGGGATTTGCCGCAGGCGCGACAGAAGTCCGGTCGCGTGAGGCGGGGAATTGATTTTGGACGTGAGATTGCATGCAAATTCCTTTTGGGTATCGGCGATATGATCGGCGACACGGGGGCGATGCTTGTATGTTTGTGGACGGGTCTGACGGGTCTGACGGGTTTGGCGGGTTTGGCGGGTTGGATCGAAGCGGCGGATGGAAGCGCTAAGTGATATATAATACATACATTCGTGGATGTATGTAAATAGTTTGCAAAATTGTTCATCATATTTCTGACTTGGTTGCGTAACGGAAGTTAAGCAAGGGCAATAGACACATGGTGAGAAGAACCAAGCAAGATGCACTGGTGACGCGCGATCTTCTGCTCGATACGGCCGAACACGTCTTCAGCATGCGTGGCGTGTCGCGCACCTCGCTTGGCCATATCGCCGAGGCGGCGGGGTTGACGCGCGGCGCGGTCTATTGGCACTTCAAAAATAAAGCCGATTTGTTTGATGCCATGATGGAGCGCGTCACGTTGCCGATGGAGCAAATGACGGCTCGCATCAGCGATGCCGCGCTGGAAGACCCTCTCGGCTACATCAAGACGAGCGCAATG
>JANMPY010000412.1:0-1554 GCA_031370095.1 Betaproteobacteria bacterium | reverse complement strand
CCGCCCACACCTCGATTGTCCAGCCGTCGGGCTGGATTGAAATTCGGTTGTAAGCGACGTTGGGAATCGCGACCCGTTGTGCGCTGGCAATGGGCATTTCATTTAGCCAGCGATAGATCACACCCAGCACGCCGCCGTGCGTGACGACGAGCAAACATTTGCCCGCGTGCGCAGCTGCAAGGCGCTCGATTGACGTTTTCACACGATGATGAAAATTGGCGCGCGTCTCGCCATCGGGCAGTGTGAATTCGGCATCGACCAAGCCAGTCTGCGCAAACATCTGCGGGTATTTTGTATCCATTTCGGCGTAGGTCATGCCCTCACCCGTGCCGAAGCAGCGTTCGCGTAACGTGGCGTCAGCGGTCATCGACAGCGCGCGCCCTGCGGTGAGAATGTTTGCCGTGTGTTGCGCGCGGTTAAGATCACTTACGACAACGGCATCGATTTTTTCCGTCGCGAGGCGCGCTGCGCATGCCTGTGCCTGCGCGATGCCTTCGGGTGTGAGCGCGCTATCGAGATGACCCTGAATGCGGCGCTCGCGGTTCCATTCGGTTTCGCCGTGGCGGATGATGATGAGTGTAGTGGTCATTGCAGAAATAGTGTCACCCCGGCGCAGGCCGGGGCCCAAGTCAGCAAAATTAGACCCCGGCCCGGCGTGACCCTTGTGGTCATGCGCCGGGGCGACGGATCTTATTTGCCCGCGTCCAGCTTCTTGACGCCGCCCATATACCCCACCAACACCTCCGGCACCGTCACACTTCCATCCGCATTCTGATAATTTTCCAGCACCGCCACCAACGTGCGACCCACCGCCAAACCAGAACCATTGAGCGTGTGTACGTTCTGCGTTTTGCCTTTTTCGTCCTTGAAGCGCGCCATCATGCGCCGCGCCTGAAAGGCTTCGTAGTTTGAGCACGATGAAATTTCACGATAGGTATTCTGCGCGGGCAGCCACACTTCAAGGTCATAGGTTTGCGCAGAAGCAAAGCCGATGTCGCCGGTGCAGAGCAGCATGGTGCGATAAGGCAACTGCAATTTTTGCAAAATCGATTCGGCATTCGCGACCAGGCCTTGATGCGCCTCGGCCGACTTATCCGGATGTACAATTTGCAAAATCTCGACTTTGTCGAACTGATGCTGACGAATCATGCCGCGCGTATCCTTGCCATAGCTGCCCGCCTCCGAACGAAAGCACGGGCTGTGGCAGACGTATTTCATCGGCAGATTTTTCATGTCCACGATTTCATCTCGCACGAAATTCGTTACCGGATACTCAGCCGTCGGGATCAGGTACAGATCGCGGCCCTCGATTTTGAAAAGATCGTCCTTGAATTTTGTGAGGGACGACACGTTATCAGCGACTTCGCCGGTAACCATGTACGGCACGTAAACTTCGGTGTAGCCGTGCTCGGTGGTGTGAACGTCCAACATGAATTGCGCAAGCGCACGATGCATTCGCGCCACGTCGCCTTTCAACACCGAGAAGCGCGCGCCACTTAGCTTTGCGGCCGTTTCGAAATCGAGTCCACTCAAGCTTGCACCAATGTCGACGTG
>JANMPY010000047.1:0-5230 GCA_031370095.1 Betaproteobacteria bacterium | reverse complement strand
CCCTCCTGACGCACGAGGTGTTCGAGGCACTCGGTGAGCAGGTCTATCCCATTGACCGAGGCGATCACGACGGAGACCAAAGGATTCGAGCCTGTCGTCATCTGGCGACCCCTGTCTGGTTGGTGATAGTCGGAATAGGTGAGAGATAACCCCACGCTTCGCCGAGCGCCCACACCAGCACGAACAAAAACAAAACCGGAAAGGAATAGACGAACGGCGCGAGGTCGCGTCCGCTGTTCGCGACACGTACAATGATTTTCGTCAGGAAAACAAGCGGTATGAGCGGCGACAATACGAACCGGACGAGCCGCAAGCCTGGCAGCTTGTCACGGACGCGCGACGAACCGAACTCCCGCCCATGCAATAGCCGTTGGCGGCAGAACGCGATGAACGGGTACGAGGCGCGCTGCGTGACGCGCATCGCGGGCACCCACGCGAGCTTGCCGCCTTCGGCAAGAATAAGCCGGTGGAAATCCGGCTCCCAGAAGCCTCGCGATATCGCGGCCCAGTGCCGTCTCAACACGACGGCGTCGTATGAGGCGTTGTCCCCGTGGATGTCGCGAACCGTCTGCTCTCCCGCGAGATGGAACGTATTGCTATAGCGCAGAAAGTAGGTCGCCCAATCCTTTGCACCGCCCTCTCGTGGTGCGTCAATCGGTCCGCCGATTCCGGCGGCGTCGAGGCGCGCGTGCGCAGCATGGACTACGTTTACCCAGTCGGGCGCGGGCTCGAAGTGCGCCGTTGTAATTGCCACATGACGCCCTTTCGCGCGTTCAATCCCACGCGACCACAATTCCGGGATTAGCAGTGTCTCCGGGCAGTCGAGCCAACACACGCGTGGATCGGAGAACGGCGTCGCAGGAGGTTCGACGCCAGCCGCGAAAATCAACTCACAGGCTTCATCAAGTTGCGGCAGGAATCCGGCGAGACACCGCTCGAGGCCCGCTCTGTCCTGCCATACAGCGACTACGATGGAGAGATCGATGCTCATTGTGCAAAAGTCGCGACATTGATGGTCTCGCCGCGCCGCGCCGATTCATATCCGCTGAAGATGGTGCGCGCCAGCGCGCGCGCGTGATTGAGTGCGTCAAGCGAGATGCGCCCTGCACGGATATCGGCAATCATGTCCTTGAGCACCCGGGCCGTAGCCATGGGACGCCCCTCCTGCCGGTCGCGCGCAAGCACCCGGGAACGGCCGCCCTGTTCTACCCGTGCCTCGCCACCCTTGACGAAACTCGCGCGAAACACCGGGCGACGTGCCTTGCGTGACCATTCCATCGTCGCCCTTGCCACACCGCCAAAGGACAACCTGAGTGACGCCTCCTCGCAGTCCAGGCGCATTTCCAGATAACGCTGTGGTGCGTGGCTGACTCGATTCATCATTAGTGTGGCCATGCACTCATTCGGGTAGCGCAGTGTCGCTTGTACGAGCACGTCAGCCTCGGTATCCTGACGCACCTTGGGGATTTGCGCCGTAATGTTTTGCGGGAGAGCATCGAAGAAATAGGAAAACAAATCCAGCGGATGACTGCCGAATTCATATAACGTAGATTGAGTGAGGCGGGAACGCCAGTTTTTTTCATGATGTGGTGGATGGTACATCTGTTGCCACGCTTGAATCAGGTAGAGTCGCCCGAAATCGCCACGCGCAAGTGCCTGTTTGGTTTTCATATAAGTATCAAGATAACGATACTGATTGTTCACCACCACATTGCGGCCTGCCTGCGCGGCCGCCGTCGCAATTTCGTCCGCCTCCTCCAGGCGGGTAACGAACGGTTTTTCACACATCACGTGCGCACCATGTTGCAAGGCCAGCAAGCACATGTCGCGATGCGAGTCAGGCGGCGTGGCAACCAGAACCAGTTCTGGTTTTTCCCGTTCCAGCATGTCGGCTGCATCAGCGTATGTGACGCTTACACCATGCTGCTCCGCCCATGATCGGCGCTCAGGGCGCGGATCGCAGCCGGCCACCAATTCCAATTCTGGTACGGTAGCGCAAGCCGGCAAGTGAATTTGCTCGACGACAAGACCCAACCCTAGGATCGCTGTACGCATCTTGTTCATCAAATGATTTGAAAAATACTTCTATCGTTAACCAGGTCAGGTTTATCCAGATTTGCGCGCACGAATAAATAACACCCCCACTGGATATACCAGCTTGCCCCCGCGCGCCAACACACCTTTGCAACGTGCGATGAATTCCTCCCGCAAGGCGGCGGCTTGCGCCGGTAGAGCTTCATTAATGCGTTTTCTCGCCAGGCTGGAATGAGTGCGTTGTAACTCCCAAAATTCTTCCGGCGTTTCTATTTTGTGGTTATAACCAACCCAATCGGTTTTAATTTCGGTGAAGCCCGCCTGTCGCACCAGCATTTGAACCGACTCGACCCGGCCATGGCCATGACTCGCCAATTCGGACTGTTCATCGGCGCGGCTTTTGGGCAGATTTTTTTCCACCAGCGCATCCAGAAAGGCGGGCGCCGCCAACTCCCACCCCAAGTGTCGGCGCGCAAGCTGGGGCAGCATTTGCAGGCCATGCAACAATCCTGCAGGCGTCGCCAGAGGAGGGCGACTGCCGAGCGCCATGATCAGTTGACCACCAGGCTTGAGCACGCGCCACATTTCACGCAACGCGGCCAGCGGGTTGGGGAAGTGCAATAGCGCGAATAGAGACAGCACAACATCTATTTGGGAGTCTTCGAACGCCAGGGCTTCGGCATCCATGCTGCGCCAGGCAATTCTCTGCCCCGCCGTATCAAGCGCGGCAAGGCGCTCTGCGGTCGCGAGCATGCCTGCCGATAAATCAACGGCGCTCACCCGACCCGTCGCCCCAAGACGGCGCGCCGCCTCCAAAGCGACGACACCAGTGCCCGTACCCACATCGAGCACATGGTCAGATGGTTTGAGAGTAGCCATATCCGCCATGCGTATGGCAATAGCGCGGGAGAAGCGCGCCGTGAAGCGGGCATAGTTCTCACTTACTTCGTCGAAGCTGGCAGCATCGCGTTGCTTGAACGCGTCGGCGGCATCGGTTGTCAGGTTCATGGGCATCGACCCAGAAAGGATTGCTTAAGCTCACTGCACAGGTTTGCAGACTGCCATTTTTCATGCGATTGTGGTGGGGTGGAGTTGACGACTGCCTCCAGCAGATCTATTTTCAGCGATTCGCAGGATTTTCCCGAGCTCCGAACTCCGGTTGTCGAAGTCGGCACCCAAGCGGATCCTTCGTCCATAGTCGTCACTGCGGAAGGTCGACACCCTAGCCCAAAGTTCAAGGCCTGAGCGCGCATTTTGCCAATGCTGCCCGCGCCGATTAGTCCAAATTGCACGAGTGTTATCTCCCTGATTCAGTGTTCTTATGCTACCTTGAATTCACACTTTTGCGCGCGACATTTTCTTGTCCACCACCCAATTGTAAATGCGGGCGTAAGCAAATCCAATGCAATAGCCCAGTGCGAAACCGTAGGCAAGACCAATAAAACTGCCACTCCAGGTGACGCTATAGCCGATGAAATATTGCCCCAGTAGCGCCAAGTGTTGCCCCACCGTCTCACCGCCTTTGATGACCAACCAGATCGTGACGCCGAACAACCCCAGGCCCGTAAACAGACCTACGCTGATGCCTTGAACCACCGCGTTAAGATAAAGCAAGTGGGTTTGAATAATTGTCTCTTCGTTGTCACTCGTCATGGCTTCGTTCCTGTATTGGTTAGCGGCGGTCATCATTAAATTCCTGCGGTCAAATAGTCGAACATGCTTTCCCGATTAGTGCAGACAACCATTGCTGCACGCCATAGCTCTGTGGTCCGCAATTTCTTGCGTCAAAAAAAGTCGAGCATTTGACGCAATATCTTTCGCTCGGCACGGTGGTACAGCAGCGCCCGGCTGGTGAAGAGCGCGGCGTTGCGCAGGAAGGCAAAAAGCCATCCGCCGAGAAAGCCGACCGTCAAGCCGTAGGCGAGTCCAACGAAACTGCCCGGAACGGTGACGTTGTAGCCCGGGAAATATTGGTTTAGCAGGCCCAACGTCGGGCCAACCACGTCACCGCCCTTGATCGCCAGAATCAAGGTAGCTACGCATAACAGCACACCGACCATTGTGCCCGCCGCGAGACCTGACGCAGTGCGATCCAGCTTGGCGTAGGCCCAGCCGGCGACCGCACCCAGACCTGGCACTGGCGAGAGCGGCGTAACACCCGCTTCTTCCCGTTCCTCCTCGTGGTATTCCTGATCGACATTCACGCTCCACAAATCGTTTTTTTCGCCCGCTAGCAGATTGCGCGTCGCCAACAGTCCCGTGAGCATGGCGTGGTCTTGATTGTTGTAGCGGTGCAAGCCGTTTCGGCCGACGGTGTGAAAATTCTCCAAGCCGTCAACGAATGCTCTTACCTCGCCAAGATAGTCGCCATAGTCAGCGTCATAGATAGGGTAGGCTTTGGCAACCCGCACCACGCAGCCGTCCTCGACATCCCCATAGGAAGCAAGACCGGTTCGATCCACTTCGCGTTTGGCTAACTCGATCAGATCGGCATTGGGTGTATTCCATAAGGCATCACCCTCGGTGCAAAAATATTCCAGTCCGAGCGAGGTCTTCGCAGGATCCGGCACCATATCCGGACTCCAGTTTTTAAAGTTCTGAATACGCCCAACCTGCACGCTGGGGTCGTGGATGTAAATCCAGTTGTCAGGGAACAGGTCTGGTTTATTTACAATCAGGCACACCGTCAGAAAATCCCGGTAGTGCAATTTGGTCGCCGCCAGAAGAACTTTTTCGGGTGCCGGCGGATCGAGCTTGCGGACGAATTCCGCGATCGGCATGCTGGAAACGAAATGAGTGCCCGTCAGTCTTGTTTCAGCGACACCGTTGCCTGTGACAACCGCATTCACCCTATTGCCGGTGCGCTCGATACGTTGCACATCTTGGTTTAGCCGCACCTCCCCGCCGCGCTTTTCGATCTCTTTCGTGAATGCACCCCACATCATGCCCGGGCCCAGGCGAGGATATTCGAACTCTTCAATCAAAGTCGTAATGGTGGTGCCGGGTTTGACAAACATGCTCAGCAAGGCGGTTTTCAGCGACAGGTCTTTAATCCTTTGCGCTGCCCACTCAGCCTTCAGCTCGGTACAGGATATTCCCCAGACTTTCTCCGTATAGGATTTGAAGAAAATCAGAAACAGCCGCCGACCGAAGCGGTTGGTCACCCACTCTTCGAAGGTCTCCTCGCGACGAAATG
>JANMPY010000360.1:0-4116 GCA_031370095.1 Betaproteobacteria bacterium | reverse complement strand
TAACGACCGCAAGCGATGAGCAATACCGATTGTGGACATCGCTCGATGCGATCTCGCCGAAGGTGACGGAGGCGGTCATGCGCTATGAAGACCGCTGGTTTTACTGGCACCCCGGCGTGAATCCGGCGGCGATGGTGCGCAGTGCCTATGCGACGTTAACGGGCGACCGTCGTCAAGGTGGCTCGACATTAACGATGCAGCTCGCACGTAAACGCTACGCGATCAACAGTCGCAGCATCAGCGGAAAGTTACAGCAGATGCTGGCTGCATGCTGGCTCGAAGCGCGTTACAGCAAGCGTGAAATCATTGAGGCATATCTGAATTTCGCGCCGTACGGCGGCAATATCGAGGGCGTCGGTGCAGCGAGCCTTGTCTACTTTCACAAACGCGCAGCCGATTTCACGCTGCCCGAGGCATTCACGCTTGCTGTGATCCCGCAAAATCCGGCGATGCGTGGCGGTAATCACGTGCAATCGCCCGCTATCGTTGCGGCGCGCGCGCGCATGGCGGCGATCTGGCTGGCGGCGCATCCCGAGGACGAGCGCCTCGGCGCGAAGCACGTGATCGCCCCGAGAATGGCTTCTGCATTGCCTTTCAGGGCGCCGCACGTGGTCGATCAACTGCTAAAAGAGAAGCAGCGCGAAGTTTTTTCAAGTATCGATCTTAAAATGCAAACCACGCTTGAGCGCATCATTGATCAGCGCATTCTGCAACATCGCGATCACGGCATCCGCAATGCGTCGGCAATTCTGCTCGATACCGAGACCATGCAAGTCAAGGCGCTCGTCGGCTCGGCCAATTTCAATGACGACGACATTGATGGACAAGTGAATGGCGTACTCGCCAAACGCTCACCGGGGTCGACCTTGAAGCCTTTCATCTACGCGCTGGCATTCGATCAAGGCGTGTTGCATCCGATGACGGTATTAAAAGATGCGCCCACGTCGTTCGGCCCATTCACGCCGGAAAATTTCGACGGTCGTTTTGTCGGGCCGATCACAGCGCAGGATGCGTTGACGCGCAGTCGCAATGTTCCCGCCGTATCGGTCGCGGCCAAGCTCACGCGGCCAGGTTTGTACGACTTGATGAAGACTTCCGGCGTGGCAAATCTGGCGAGCGAAAAGCATTACGGTCTGGCGCTCACACTTGGCGGCGGCGAGGTGACGATGGAGGAGCTGGCGCGGATGTACGCGATGCTCGCCAATGGTGGCGAACTGAAGCCAATCACCTATTCAAAAAATGCAACGCCCGCAACGATAAAGTCATTCGTCCGTTCATGGGGGACTGATGACGGCAAATCACCGAGCACCCGCCTTCTATCCGCAGAAGCTGTTTTCGTCACCCTCGACATGCTAAAGACCAATCCGCGCCCCGACACCGGCTTACCCGCGCAGCCTGCTGTGGCGTGGAAGACCGGCACCTCGTGGGGCTTCCGCGATGCGTGGACGGCGGGCGTGTTTGGCCGCTATGTGCTGATTGTTTGGGTCGGTAATTTTGACGGCAGTGGCAATCAATCGTTCGTCGGCATCTCGGCTGCGGCACCGCTGTTTTTTAATATCGTCGATGGCCTGCGTAACGAAGGCGTGCTGGCTGCCGACACAAATCCTCGCCTGCCGCCACCGAAGCTCACGCGCGTGGACGTGTGCGCAGCGACCGGTGATCTGCCGAACGCACATTGCAGCACCCGCGTCGCGAGCTGGTTCATGCCGGGCAAATCGCCGATCCGCATTTCCAATCTGCATCGTCGCGTGCTCGTTGATCAGCGCACCGGTGAAGCCGTTTGCGACGAGGGCTCGAATACGCGATGGCAGGTGATCGAGTATTGGCCAACGGATATGCAAAAAATATTTCGCGACGCCGGTATGCCGCGACGCGATGGGCCGCGCCTGCCGAATTGCGCGCATACCGAAGCGAGCAGCATGGCAGGCGAGCCACAAATTGTCTCACCGCTCAAAGCAGTGACGTACACGACGCGATTGTCAAAGCCCGCGCCGATTTCGTTGCGTGCAGAAAGCAGCAACAGCGGTGAAAATCGCGGCAAGCTGTACTGGTTTTCCAATGACGCATTTTTAGGCGAAGCGACTGCCGGCGAAACGCTGGCGTGGAATCCACCGCGCGCCGGGCGCTATGTGTTGCGGGTGGTGGATGAAGCGGGGCGGGCGGATAGCCGCGATGTCGCGGTCGAGATGGTGCAATAGGTAGAATCGAGCACTGGCGGGGCAATCAAGCCATTTATGCTCTGCAATACCCGCCAATGCTTCTTCTACGGTATTTATTGCGGGCTGATGTACTTCGTTGAATCTTCGCCTGAAAGCAACGTCAAAGAATTGTCGCAATCACGTCTAAGCAAAATGAAAAAAATATTGATCGTCACGTCCATCGCGGCAACGTTGCTGGCAACCAGCGTCATCCATGCGCAACGCGAAGTCACCGCGAAGCCGGTGGTTCCCCGCACCGTGGCCCCACGCGGGCCGTTGCTGGAGCACGAGCGCAGCCTGGTTACCTTGTTCGAAAACGCAGCACCATCGGTCGCCTACATCACCACCGAGAATTTAGTGCAGCGCGGTTTTTTCGGTACCGGTGTCGCGCAGGGTGCGGGCTCCGGATTTGTCTGGGACACGCAAGGCCACGTCGTGACCAACTTCCACGTCATTCAGGACGCGCAAAAAGTCGTCGTGCAACTCGACGCTGGCAAGGAGCCGCTGGCCGCGACCTTTGTTGGCGGCTCGGCCGAATACGATCTCGCGGTGGTGAAGCTCGTGCAGATTCCAGCGGGGTTGAAACCCATCCCGCTGGGCACCTCGCGCGATTTGAAAATCGGCCAATCGGTGATCGCCATTGGCAATCCATTCGGGCTCTCGCGGACATTGACCGCAGGCATTATTTCCGCGCTCGACCGTTATTTGCCGACGCAGGAATATGCTGAAATCGCCGGCGCAATTCAAACCGACGCGGCAATCAATCCCGGCAATTCCGGCGGGCCATTGCTCGACACGGCGGGACGATTGATCGGCGTGAATTCAGCGATTCGTTCCAGCTCGGGATCGTCATCCGGTGTCGGGTTTTCGATTCCGGTCGATCTGGTCAATCGCATCGTGCCGCAGTTGATCGCGCGCGGCTATGCGGCCACGCCTGGCATCGGCATCATTCCTTTTAATCCGGCTGTCGTTGCGCAAAACGGCATCAAGGGTGTCGTCATTGATCGCGTGCGCGCCCGCAGCCCAGCCGCAACGGTGGGCCTGCGTCCGCTGGTGCAACGCACCGGTGCGTTGGGTGATGTGATTACCGCAGTCAATGGCCGCAACGTGGAAACGCTGTCAACGTTTGTCGCGGAGCTGGATCGTGTGGGTATCGGCAACACCGCCGAAATCACCGTGATGCGCGAAGGCAAAGCACGCAAGGAGCGCGTGCAGGTGATCGACACTAATCAGAAATAATTTTTATCGCAAACGCGCGGCGAATTATTTTTTCGTCACGCGCTCGCGATCTTCAAGACCCGCCGTCCGATTCTCCATTGCGACGACGGGTCAACTAGTACTGGTGCTCAAGCCCCACCAAGGAAATCACGCTTACCAATGACAACGCCGTTGTGACGCAAGATTGCGTAGGCCATCGCCATGTGAAAGTAAAGATTCGGCAGCGCAAAATGCAGCAGATAAACTTGCCCCTTGAACGTCGTCGGCGTGCCGGCAATCGGTAACGTGATATCGCGATCTTCCTGCCCGTCGATTTGTGCCGGCGTAAAGGTGGCGATGAAGGCGAGGGTCTTGTCGATGCGCGCAGACAATTCTGCAAACGTGGTTTCGTTATCTTCGTATTTCGGTAAATCTACGCCGGCCAAACGCGCCACCGGACCTTTGCCGAAATCAGCCGCGATTTGGACCTGACGCGTGAGCGTGAACATGTCCGGCGCAAGACGCGAGCCCAGAAATACGCTCTCGTCGATTTTCTTTTCTGCGGCGTGCGCGGCGGCTTTGGCGAGTACACCTTTAAGCGCCGTGAGTGATTTTTGGAACACCGGCACGGACGCTTGATACATCGAAATAGTCATGAATTTCTCCTTATGAATGACGGATGGATTTTAGCAGGCAACATCAACGCGACGTGAGAAAATAC
>JANMPY010000342.1:0-1589 GCA_031370095.1 Betaproteobacteria bacterium | reverse complement strand
GTCGGCTTCACATATTCCACGCGGGAAAGCAGCACGCCCGCGTTGCCGACCAATACTCGGCCAGGCTCCAATAGCAGTTCAACGTTTCTGTCGCCCAAGCTCGCCTCCAGCGCTTGTGCATATTTGTTCACGTCGATGGCGGCTTCATCCTTGTATGTGATGCCGATGCCGCCACCGGGGCAGATATGTTGCAAGGTGACACCCTCGCCTGCCAGCGCGTCAGCGAGTGCCACGATGCGCCCCATCGCTTCCTGCAACGGTGTGTCATCGGTCAACTGCGAGCCAATGTGGCAATCGACGCCAACGACGCGAATATGCGAGAGCGCGGCGGCGCGGCGATAAACGTCCAGCGCGCGATCAATGGCAATGCCGAACTTGTTGTTCTTCAAGCCCGTGGAAATGTACGGATGTGTTTTCGCGTCGACATCCGGATTCACCCGCACGCTGATGTGCGCTTTCATGCCAAGGTGCGCGGCGACCCCGTTGAGTCTTTCCAGCTCTGACTCGCTCTCGACGTTGAAGCACTTGATGTTTGCCTCAAGTGCCATTTTCATTTCGGCGGCCGTCTTGCCAAGGCCCGAAAAAACCACTTTGCGTGGGTCGCCACCGGCCTTCAGCACGCGCATTAATTCGCCGCCGGAGACGATGTCAAAGCCCGAGCCCAGCTTGGCGAACAGCGCCAACACCGCGAGGTTGGAGTTGGCTTTGACGGCGTAACAAATGAGGTACGGTCGGCCATTGCGTGCGGTCTTCAATGCGCCGTCAAGCCGTTGGTACGCGCTGGTGAGTGCGGAGTTTGAATAGACGAAACACGGTGTGCCGAACCGCTCGGCGATGTCGGTGAGCAGCACGCCCTCCATCATCAGTGCGCCATTCGTGTCCGCGCGATGCACGCCAAACACGCTCAACGGCGGCGTCATTTCTCGGCTCCGGGTGCGGCCGGCTTTTGCGTCGGTGCGGGTGCGTTATCGGGTAATTTAAGCGCGCCCTTTTGCCCGCACGCGGCAATGAAAGTTGACAAGATCAAAGCGGATAGAATGAAAGCAATACGACGCATGGCAGAGTGACTTCAAGTGGTTGAGATGAATTTGAAAGGATGGTATCATGGCGATGAATTCACCAAATCTGGCTGATGAGAGTGCATTTCACGCACGCGTGGACGCCGTGTTTGCAGCGATTGAAGCCGAGCTTGACGATGGCGAGTCGGATGTCGATAGCGAGATCAGCGGCGGCATTTTGACGCTTGAGTTTGAAAACGGCAGCAAGGTCATCATCAATCGTCAGACGTTTAATCGTGAAATCTGGGTGGCCGCGAAATCCGGTGGTTTTCATTTTCGCTTTGACGGTGCTGCGTGGCGCGATACACGCAGCAATGAACAACTCGAATCGCTGCTCTCCCGCGTCATGTCGGAGCAGAGCGGAAATGTGATGTCAATCACAATTTGATTTTGCAACTGTTCACAAATGCCACTTGATAAAAGCCAGCGTCCAGTTTAGTATCGAGTCAATACCAAAAATACTTGGATAAAAATCGACTTTACATGGTGTCGACTCGAAACCATTTTTTGCAGGACGCGATACACGCCATT
>JANMPY010000318.1:0-4329 GCA_031370095.1 Betaproteobacteria bacterium | reverse complement strand
CGTCCGGTCTGCGCCTTCATAGCTCGCCAGGGTTTCCACTGAGAGTGTTGCGGCCGTCACGACTTGCGTTGCCACAAGGGTCAACACGGATGCGATTACCGATAAATACAAATGACGACCAGCCAACGACAGGAATGAGTGAATTCGCAAGTCAGACTCCATATTCGTCAAGTTTGTAACGACGCGGCTTGAGGGTGCGGCACACCTCGCGTACGACCCCAGCCTGGGGAAGCGAGATTCCGCATTCGTCGGCCATCGCACCGACAATCGCCATGTCATCTTGTGCCCACGCCATCGACTGCATACCCCAATCCTTCAACGCGCAGTTGTTCGCGCTGCTGATCAACAGCGCCTGACGAAGTACTTCAATGTCCATGCCAAAGCGTTTTGCCAGTGCCAGCGCTTCGTGATCGGCGACCAGACAGGCCCAGAGGATCAAGTTGTTGGCCGCTTTGGCGACCTGCGCGGTACCAACAGGCCCTGTATGAACGACGTCGCTGGAGTAAGCGGCTAGCGCGGGCTTTATCCGTTCAACGACGTCAGCTGCGCCGGCAACGAAGGACAGCAAGGTGCCCGTGTCGGCCGCTTTGCCACCACGACAGACCGTCGAGTCAATAATATGAATTTTTCGTTGCTTACCAATGTCGGCTAGCTCGACCATGGTCGCTGGTAGCACGGTTGACAATACGGCAATGATCGTATCCGGACGGGTATGCGGCAGCATCCCGTGTTCAGAGATAAGCTCACGCAATTCTCGGTCGTAACCGACACAAATCAGAATGGCATCACTACTTTTCGCAAGCGCAGCAGCACTGTCCGACCAGCTCGCGCCAAGCGTTTCAATCAGCGGTCTTTTCGACGCGTCCAGATCATGGACCAGCACCGTAAAGCCTTTACTGGCCAGATGTCCAATAATCGGCTGGCCCATGCGGCCTGCGCCAATCACGCCAACCGTACTGATTGCATCGCTCATGCCGTTGCCTCTGCGAGCGTCAAAGAAGCCTCGTGCGACGCGAGCGCTTCGCTAAAATTCTGGCTGCGCGGTGCAACCATCGATATCGCACGAACCCTCTGGGTGGCGGCGTCCAGGCCCGGTGGCGTTTTGCCGCTCGCCACTTCTTTGGCGACTTGCAGCAAGCGATTTCGCGTCATGATGATTCCGTTGTCGGTTGAGACCAAGTTTTCGCATGAACGATCCTCGATCGCGCCCATGCTCTCCTGCACAGCGGCATCCTGGATACCGATAGTCATGACGCCCGAGAATGTTTTTTTCTCCTGCTGTGCACGGCGATCCATAAAGTACATATTGTGAATATTGGCCTGTGGGACAAAACTATTTTCGATCACTTTGACGTGTATGCCTTTGCCGTCATGACAGGCCTCGAGTTCCGTCGTGCTAAGCGGTCTGTGCGGGTGATAGTCGATACTGAATGTCCAGCAATGCTCGTCGTCAATCGGCACCCAGGCGTGCCCTCCGCACGGGTTATCACCGTAGGGCGGGAACAGGTTGAAGCAAGGCATGAGCCACTGTGTAACGCGCCAGTAGAATCGGTCATCGCCAACATCGCGGCGCGTCGAGATGTGAAGCCCGCCCGGTGACTGCGTAGGAACGAATTTAGGGCGCAGGTCTCCTTTCAGCATGGCGGCACTTTCAGCGTCCCGTTTCAACAGCGGATCTTCCCCAACCGAATAGCGATGCAGAAAGCTGGAATGAATCGAATCGAGTCCGCCTTCCATGGCCTGCAGATAATTGCAATCCTGAACGCGCTTCGATACATAACAGTGACTATCGGGCACGGCGCACCATTGGTAATCCGGCGCAGATGGCTGCAGTTCCGGTGGGCCCAGGTAGGCCCAAATCACGCCGCCACGCTCAACACACGGATAGCCGGTCAACTTGATTTTGCGGCAGAAACCACTCTCTTCCGGCTCCGAAGGTACCTCTACGCATTGGCCCGTATGGTCGTACTTCCAGCCGTGATAAGGGCAACGGATCCCGCCTTCCTCATTCCGTCCGAACCACAGCGATACGCCGCGATGGGCACAAAACTCATCGATCAAACCGATCCTTCCTGCTGAGTCGCGGAAGGCGAGAAGACGCTCGCCAAGTAGTTTCACGCGAACTGGGGCGCCGTCCGGCTCCGGCAACTCGCGCGCCAGCAATGCAGGCAGCCAATAACGGCGAAACACTGCGCCCATGGCCGTTCCTGAACCGGTTTGCGTCAGTTGCTTGTTCTGCTCAATTGTAGTCATTGATGGAAATACCGCTTCATCGCTTCTGCGTAATCGTATCGATGAGCGCCGGCTGCCCACCCTTCACTTTGGCAATCGCGCGCTTCAGCGCAGCGGCAATATCACCCGGCTGGTCGATCGGCCCTTCCGCATACCAACCCATCGCGCGTGCCAAGCCGGCAAAATCCGGTGCAGGATCATCCAAATCCATACCAATATGCGCGCGGTTCACCGGCGTCCCGCGTTGCTTGGCCATGCGGATCTGGTGTTCCCAGTCGTTGAAGTAAGCGCGATTGTTATACATCACACATAGCATCGGAATTTTGTGCTTGGCGGCTACCCACAGCGAACCCGCGTCGAACATGAGATCCCCGTCAGGCTGCATGTCGACCACCAGTCGACCTTCGTCGCGATGCGCCAGCGCAACGCCCATGGAAATACCGATCTGCGTCGATGTACCCAGCGACTTGCCGGCGTGGCGATAGGGGCGATCAAAATCCCATAATTTGCGCGTCCAATCTTCAAGGGTTCCGGCGGTGAGAACCCAGTCTTCATGCTTGATTGCCAGCCAGACTTCAGTGGCAAGACGAGGCAAAGTGATCGGCGACGCATCCCTGTCAACAAGAGCCTGTGCCGCCCACTTGGCGCGAAGGGCGTGATGACGTTTGCCGATGGCAGCGATACGCTTCTTGATGCCGGTGTCCAACTTTGCAGACGCAGCAACCCTGCGTTTGCAAAGCTTCGTTAGCAAAGGAAGCGCCACCGCAGTATCAGCCATCACCCGCAAGTCGGCATGCAGCAGGCGCTGATAATCCATCGCCCAACTCGACAGTTCGAGATCGCCAAAACCGATGTCGATCCACCGGCAACTGGCTGGAACCAGGTTGGTCATTGTTCGCGTAGTGCTGACCAGTTCTGTAGTCGGCTTTTCCCAGTCGCGGGTGTCAAGGCAAAGCACTAAATCCGCATCGCGAAATACATCTTTGTCCATGCTCATATTGAGCGGATGGCAGCTGGGGAAATTGAGTCGACTGTTGATGTCGTAGACTGCCGCGCCAACCGTTTCGGCAAGCGCGACAAGATCGTTGAATCCCGTCTCGTTGCGCCCCACGTACTCGGCGAGGATCACCGGGCGTTGCGCTTTCAGCAACATGTCGGCGACGCGTTCGAGTGCGCTCGGATCCGGTGCCAGCGGGCTTGGAACCGTCATCGCACTTATCGGCGGCAACGGCACCTCGTACTTGAGCGGCGCTTCCTGCAACCAGGCGTCGTAACACATGTAAATCGGACCCTGCGGCTCGGTCATCATCACGCCATAGGCGCGTGCGAATGACTCCGGAACGCCGTCGATAACGGTCGGTTGATAGTCCCATTTGGTGTAATCGCGTACCGCCTGACCCTGCACATTTGCAGTATGTGTCCAGTCAATACGCGGGCGGCGTTTGGTCTCATCCATCGGACCGGTTGCGCCGATAATAAAAATAGGCGCGCGATCAATATAAGCGTAGTAGACCGCCATATTCGAATGCAGCAAACCCACCAGATTATGGACGATGGCCACCATCGGCTTACCGCTCGCCTTGGCATAACCATGCGCAATCTGCACGGCTGTTTCTTCATGCTGGCAAAGCATCATGTACGGGTAATTGTGCCCGTAATTGACGATGGAATCGTGCAGCCCGCGATAACTCGCGCCAGGATTCAGGGCGGCGTAAGGGAGCTGGTAGCGATGCAGGAGATCGACAATGACATCAGACGCCCAGCGCTCTGCAGCGGGCTTTTTTCGGGCGGGTTTTTTTGCGACCGTTTTAGTCGCTGCTGTTTTACGTGTAGTCATGATTGGAGGCCGTCATTTGTCGTCGAATTCATGCTGCCGACGTGTCCGGGATAGCGACACACTTATCGGCATTGATGCGGATGAAGATCTTTTCGCCGAGCGGCGTACGCAGCGAGGGGTGCGCCTTTGCCAACAGTATCCGGTCTCCCACCTTGACCTGAAAATCCAGGTACTCACCAAGAAATACCTTTGCGTCGACGATGCCGTGGAAAGTATTTGGGCCCTCGTAAGCAACGTCAGCGAGTTCGACATCCTCAGGT
>JANMPY010000310.1:0-9844 GCA_031370095.1 Betaproteobacteria bacterium | reverse complement strand
GTGTATTTCATCCTGCATGAGTTTGGTGGCGCTGTTGATCATTTTTTGCCGCTCAAGCAGATTCATTTCGCCTTCGAGTTTGTCGATCAGCATATCGAGCTCGACATTTTTGGCGTCACCATAGTTCGAGTCGCCCGCACCCCTGCTATCGCGGCTGTGCATCACCGGCTTCAAAATAAAAATCGCATCGGTCGAGCCGCCGCCCCAGCCCGCGAGAAATACACTGGTATCGCGCTTTTGCACCTTGGGGAAAAAATTCGCTTTTGTCATCGTCTCGACGCGCACGTTCAGGCCGACCCGCGCCCACATTGCCGCAACCGCCACGCAAATTTTTTCGTCGTTCACGTAACGATCATTGGGGCAATGCAAGGTGAAACCAAAACCATTCGGAAAGCCCGCGTCGGCAAGCAGCTTTTTAGCCCCCGCAGGATCAAACGGATAGCGCTTTTCCATCTCCGCTGGCACACCCGCACCCGTGCCTGCGGGCAGCGGGATCCCGGTGGGGATGGCTAGGCCGCGCATGACGGTGGATTTGAGCGCGTTAATGTCGATGGCTTGATACATGGCGAGCCGAACCCGCTGGTCCTTGAACGGATTTTTGCCTTTCACGTCCGAGTAAAGCAGCTCATCACGCGCCTGATCGGTGCCGATATAAATCAGTCGCTGCTCCTGACCTTCCCAGATTTTTATGTCGGCGTCGTCGCGCAATCGCAGCACATCCTGCACCGACGGGTCGAGCACGAAATCGAGCTCGCCAGTTTTCAGTGCCGCCATTCGCGTCGCACCATTGGAAATTGGCCGGTAGTCGATGGTCTCGATATTGCCAGTGTAAAGCCCTGCTTTAATGCCCCACCAGTCGGGGTTTTTCTTGTGCAGGATCTTTACACCTTGCTCCCACGCCACCAGCTTGTAAGGCCCCGTGCCCATCGCGTTGCGGGCAGCGAAAGATTCTTCTTTCTTGATGTAGTCGAGCGGCTTGGTCACGTTATTTTTTTCACACCATGCCTTGCTCATGATCATGATGTTGATCACCGTGTCGAGCATCACCGGGTTCGGCACTGGCGTGGTGAACTCCACCGTGTGGTCGTCGATTTTTTTTGCAACTCCCGACTGCACCGAATAGAGCCGAAACGTCACCGTCGAATCACGCGCGCGGTTGAACGAAAACACCACGTCGTCGGCCGTGAACGGCGTGCCGTCGTGAAACTTTACGCCCTGGCGCAACTTGAACACCCAAGTGAGCGGACTGGTATTAGTCCACGATACAGCGAGCGCGGGCACATGTTTTGAAAATGTTTGCCTGTCACGGTTAGCCAGAAATTCGTAGACTTGATTGTTGATGCCGTTGTTGAAGGTCTCGTTCTGGCTATGCGGATCGAGCGTGGCCGCGTCACCTTGCGAAGACCAGCGGAAATTTTTGGCACCGGCAATTGAGGTAAACGCCAACACGAAACAAATTGCAAGGGTACGAAAAATCATCGCGCGCTCCAGATTGAAAATATGTACCCAGATTAGCGTAGCGCAATCCGGATTATGGAGCTGTCTCCCCGGCGGACAACCAGTAGAGAAAGCAGCCGCACTATTTCATCTTCACCCAAGTCGTCTCCAGCCAATTATCCGGCCGATGCACGATTGACACGCCAGACGCTGACGCCCATGGCGTCACTTGCAAATGCAGCGGAATATGCAGCACCTGATCGTGATGCATTTGCATCGCGCTGATGATCATTTCCTGGCGTTTTTTCGCGTCCGTTTCGCCCTCGGCTTTATCGATCAAGTCGTCGAATGCAGGGATCTTGTAGTTGCCCCAGTTGTATTCGCCCGCGCCTTTATCGTTGCGGCTATGCAGCACCGGTTTCAGGGTGAACATCGCGTCCGTTGTCGCGCCGCCCCAGCCGAGCATGTACATGCTGGTATCGAGCTTTTGCACCTTCGGGAAATAGTTTGCCTTCGGAATCGCTGCCACTTTCACCGTCACGCCGATCTTTGACCACATCCCCGCCAAAGCAACGCAGATTTTTTCGTCGTTCACATAGCGATCATTCGGACAATCCAGCGTCACGGTGAAACCAGTCGGGTAGCCAGCCTCGGTGAGCAGTTTTTTGGACGCGACCAAATCAAGCGGATAGCGTTTATCCATCGAATCAGGAATGCCCGCTTGCTTTGGTGCCGGCAGGTTGATGCCGACTGGCACCGACAGGCCACGCATCACGGTGGTCTTCAACGCATTCACGTCGACCGCCTGGTACAACGCAAGCCGAACGCGCCGATCCTTGAATGGATTTTTTCCCTTCACGTCGGAATAGATCAGCTCGTCGCGCGCCTGATCCATGCCGATGAAAATTACGCGGTTCTCACGGCCTTCCCAAACTTTCAGGGCTTTCTCCTGCTTCAATTTTTCAATCGCCTGCACCGGCGGGTCGAGAATGAAATCGACATCACCAGAGAGCAGCGCCGCGACCCGGGTGCCCGGATCCTTAATCGGCCGATACAGCACCTCATCAACGTTACCTTCGAACTTGCCGTCCTTGATACCCCACCAGTTCGGATTTTTCTTTAGCACTGATTTCACGTCGGGTTCACGCGAGCCGAGCATGAACGGGCCGGTGCCCATGGCGTTGCGCACCGAATAGGTTTCTTCCTTGTTCTGGAAATCCTGCGGCTTGGTGACTTTGTTTTTTTCCGACCAGGCTTTACTCATGATGAAAATATTGCCACTGCCCACCATATCGGGCAGCACGGGATTGGGCACCGGCGTTGTCAACTCGATCGTGAAGTCATCAATTTTTTTCGGCACGCCGAGCGCGTTACCGTATACCTTCATGTTCGATGTCGGCTGCTGGGTGCGCACGATGGAAAACACCACGTCGTCGGCCGTGAAATTCGAGCCGTCATGCCATTTGACGCCTTTGCGCAGCGTGAATATCCAGGTGGTCGCGGATGTCTGTTTCCAGGTGGTGGCAAGGTTCGGAATCAGGTTCATGGCCTTGTCGCGAGACAATAACTGCTCATAAATCTGGCCGTTGAATTGATTGGTGAACGATTCGTTTTGCGCGTGTGGATCAAGCGTGGCGGCGTCACCCTGACTCGACCAGCGCAACGTTTTGCTTTGTACATCCGCGCTGCCAACGGCGAAAGTTGCCGCGATGACCGTTGCTGTTGCGACCGAAAAAATTTGTTTCATCGCTGCCCCCATAAAGAAAAATTGATGACCCTGAAATCATAAACGAAACCGCCGCCTATAATACTTTTTTCCTTCGTTCCCGATTGCGCGTCCCGCATGCCCTCCCCGATCCGCTACACCATCGTTCCCAGCAATCCCGCAGCGCATTTATTCACCGTCACCGTCACATTGGCAAAGCCCGACCCGGCCGGTCAGCGCTTCATGCTGCCGGTGTGGATTCCTGGCAGTTACATGATTCGCGAATTCGCGCGCCATATCGTCTCGATGCGCGCAAGCTGCGACGGGCACGCACTTGCCTGCGAAAAAATCGACAAGGCAACGTGGCAGTGCGCTCCGGCTACGGCGGCGATCACACTTAGCTATGAAGTGTATGCGTGGGATTTGAGCGTGCGTGCTGCGCACCTCGACGAAACGCATGCGTTTTTCAACGGCAGCAGTGTGTTCCTGTTGCCATTGGGGAAAGAAAATTCAACGTGCGAAGTTGAAATTTCGCGGCCAAGCGGCGAGCGTTATGCCGCGTGGAAAATTGCCACGGCATTGGATCAAACTCCAGCATCCGCGAGGCTTTCAGAGCATAATGCGCCTGCGATACCCGCCAGTGCTAGTGTTTCACCAATTTATCCTAAGCAATTCGGCAGCTTCACCGCCGTAAATTACGACGAGTTGATCGACCATCCGGTCGAGATGGGCACCTTCACCCATGCGAGCTTCGAGGCCTGCGGCGTCACGCATCACATCGCGATTACCGGTCGGCACCGTGCTGACATGGCGCGGCTCGCTACAGACTTGAAAAAGATTTGCGAAGTGCAAATTCGCTTGTTTGAGCCAGAGACAGCGGCAGCACCGATGCGTGAATACTGGTTCCTCATCATGGCGGTCGGCGATGGCTACGGCGGCCTCGAACATCGCGCCTCGACTGCGCTGATTTGCAATCGCGATGATTTGCCTTCAACTCAGGACAAAAAAGTCAGCACCGGCTATCGGCGCTTTCTGGGACTGGCCTCGCACGAATATTTTCATACATGGAACGTGAAGCGCATCAAGCCTGCCGTGTTTGTGCCTTACGATCTCACACGGGAAAATTACACGCGCCAGCTATGGTTTTTCGAAGGCTTCACCAGCTATTACGACGATCTGCTGCTTTCCCGCGCCGGCCTGATCGAGCCGCTCTCCTATCTCGAGTTGGTCGCCGAAAATATTGGCCGCGTGATGTCGCAATCGGGGCGCACCAGACAGAGTGTTGCCGCATCAAGTTTTGACGCGTGGGTTAAATATTATCGTCAGGATGAAAACTCGCCGAATGCCATCGTTAGCTATTACCAAAAAGGCGCGATGGTGGGCTTGGCACTTGACCTCACGATTCGTCACGCCACCAAAGGCGCCAAGTCGCTCGACGATGTCATGCGCCTGCTATGGATCGACTATGGAAAGAAAGGCATCGGCGTGCCGGAAGGATTCGTTGAAGTCGCAGCGGAAAGGATCTCCGGTCTTGATCTGGGTGATTTTTTTACCGCTGCTGTCTACGGAACGACCGACATTGATCTCACAACATTGTTGAACACCGTTGCCATTGACGTTGCGTGGAAAATTCCCGGCAAATTAAAAGACGACGATCCCGCACCCATAAGCATTGGCGCAAAAATCGCAGCCGAGCAAAATGGTGATGCAAAACTCGCACAGGTTTTTGATGGCGGCGCTGCACAACTATCCGGTTTATCGGCGGGCGACATTGTCGTCGCCGTAGACGGGCTGCGCGTAACTGCGTTGACGCTTGAAAAACGGCTGCGTACTTTTGCAGTCGGCACCACTGTCGCGTTGACTGCATTTCGTCGCGATGAACTAATTTCTTTTCAGCTTACGCTGCAGGCGCTGCCTGCGCAGACCTGTGCGCTCACCATGCAAGACACACCGATTGACGCCAAGGCGCGACGCAATGCGTGGCTGTTTGGTTAGACGATCCCGCAATGGTCGAGGGCGGTAAGCTGGCGACCATTTGGCAACGACCGTAAAATCCCCTCTCGCCCCCCTTTTGAGAAGCGGGGAACAAAGCATTTTTTTGGAGCACACCATGAACGACCACAGCGATCTAAAACTTCCCCCACTCAAAGACCCTTCCCTTTTCCGCACTCAAAGTTATTTGAACGGTGAATGGATCGACGCCGATTCGGGGATGCGATTTGATGTCGACAATCCGGCCGACGGCAGCATCGTTGCCAGCGTGCCAGACTGCGGCGGCGCTGAAACCAAACGCGCGATTGACGCCGCAAATGCAGCCCTGCCCGCATGGCGCGCGATGACGGCCAAGCAGCGCTCGGTGATTTTACGACGCTGGTTTGACTTGATGTTGCTCAACGCTGATGATCTCGCGCTCATCCTCACCACCGAGCAAGGCAAGCCGCTGGCCGAGGCGAAAGGCGAAATTATCTACGGCGCGTCGTTCATCGAATGGTTTGCCGAAGAAGGCAAGCGCATTTACGGCGATGTGATTCCGCCGCACATGGCGGACAAGCGTTTGATCGTCATCAAGCAGCCGATCGGTGTCACCGCTGCGATCACACCGTGGAATTTTCCGAACGCGATGATCACCCGCAAAGCCGCACCCGCATTGGCTGCTGGCTGCACGATGGTGTTGAAGCCCGCCGAGCAAACGCCGTTTTCAGCACTCGCAATGGCCGAGCTTGGTGCGCGCGCCGGCATTCCAAAAGGCGTGTTCAACGTCATCACCGGTGCCGCGCATTCGTCGCCCGCCATTGGCCTGGAGCTTTGCAGCAATCCTGTCGTGCGAAAACTGTCATTCACCGGCTCGACTGAAGTTGGCCGAATACTCATGCGCCAATCTGCCGACACGATCAAAAAACTCTCGCTCGAATTGGGCGGCAATGCGCCTTTCATCGTCTTCGATGACGCCGATCTCGATGCCGCAGCGGAAGGATTGATGCAATCGAAATATCGCAACGCCGGGCAAACTTGCGTGTGTGCCAATCGCGTGTACGTACAAGCTGGCGTGTACGACGCATTCGCCGAAAAAGTGAAAACAAAAATGGCCACGCTCAAAGTCGGTCGTGGCACCGAGGCCGGTGTCAACGTCGGCCCGCTGATCGACGCGCAGGGATTGGCGAAGGTAAAAGACCATCTCGCCGACGCCCTTGCCAAGGGCGCGAAGGTGTTGGTCGGTGGCAAGCCGGATAAACTCGGTGGTTTGTTTTTCGAGCCGACACTATTGACCAACGTGCCGCTGACCGCGAAGGTTTCGCGCGAAGAAACTTTTGGACCCGTTGCGCCTCTAATTCGCTTTGAGACTGAAAGTGATGCCATCAGGCTCGCCAACGACAGCGAATTCGGTCTCGCAGCGTATTTTTATTCGCGCGACGTGAGCCGCGTATTTCGCGTCGGTGAAGCATTGGAGTCGGGCATGGTTGGCATCAACACCGGTATTTTCTCCAATGAAGTCGCACCTTTCGGCGGCGTCAAACAATCCGGACTGGGTCGCGAAGGATCGAAGTACGGTATCGAGGATTATCTCGAAATAAAATATCTTTGCGTCGGCGTGTAGTATCCGCTGCAGCCCAACTCATCAACATTTGGAACACCCATGAAAATTGTAAAACTCGTCACACTGTCGACCGTCATTGCGCTCAACGCTTGCGCAGCGCCTGAGCCCGCGCAGCCGCCCGCAAAAGCCGACGTGCCGACGGTGGCCGTGAAGCAGGCAGCCATTGCTGCCACAGCCGCGCCGCTGCCTGTTGAGAATGCTGCACCACTGCGCATGTCACCGAATCAGCCGCTACCGGCCACCTTGGCGCAGCTCACCATCATTGATCGCGAAATGGGCGATTCCAAATCGGCCGTGGTTGCCAACGGCTCACCGGTTCTGGTGCATTACACCGGCTGGATTTATGACGCCACCAAGCCCGATGGCAAGGGTGCGCAGTTCGATACTTCGCGCACGCGCATTGCACCGTTCAGCTTTATTGTCGGTGTCGGCAAAGTGATCAAGGGCTGGGATCAGGGCGTGGTCGGCATGCGCATCGGCGGCAAACGCACGCTGATCATTCCCGCCAATCTCGCCTATGGCGAACGGGCGAGGCCAAATATTGCGGCCAACTCAAACCTGATGTTTGACGTTGAGATCATCAATATCATCGCCACCGGTGAGCCCGGCCAAGTTTCCAGCGGCAGCACATCGTTACCCGCCGCCAGCGCGCCGCTGCCGATCACCGCCGCTGCGCCGCTGCGCTTGAACGCCAAGGCACCGCTCCCCGCGAAGCCTGCCGAGCTCACCATCATCGATCAAAGCGTGGGTAGCGGCAAAACGGCCGAAGCGGGCACACCCGTGACCGTTCACTACACCGGCTGGTTGTACGACCCGTCAAAGCCCGGCGGCAAGGGCAACAAATTTGACAGCTCCGTTGATAGCGGCAAACCATTCGTGTTTCCACTCGGCGGAGGGCGAGTCATCAAAGGCTGGGATCAAGGTGTCGCCGGGATGAAAGTAAAAGGCAAACGCACGCTCATCATTCCGCCGCAATTCGGCTACGGCGAACGCGGCGCGGGCGGCGTGATTCCGCCGAATGCGACGCTGATATTTGATGTTGAATTGATCGATGTGAACGCGGTCGGCAAATAAAAAACCGTACGGAGAAAAACCGGCACTGGCGCGGCTTTCCGTGCATAAACGATCATCTTCTGAGCCTGAGCTGTCCGCTGTCCACTCAGGCTCATTTCTCGTTGGAATCACGACAGCCCCGTCAGCCTCATGCGTCATTGGAAGAGACTGGCAATTGACCTCGCCAGCCTGCGCGTGCTGCATTTTTGCGACCTGCCCAGCGGAGCGCGGCTCGCCGAGGGCGAGAACTGGGTAGCGAATATAAAAGGGAGAATCGCGATGCAAACAAAACAAATCTTTCTCGCCATCACCTGCGCCATCGTGGCGGCGACAGCGGTTGCACAAAGCGCCAATCCGGTCACGCTGTACGGTCGTGTGTACGTGACGTATGAATCGGTTCGCGCCAATGAAGGCACTGCACCGGTCGCCACCCGCATTCGCGTCACCGACCGCTTGAGCCTGATCGGGTTTCGCGGCACGGAAGATTTGGGCGGCGGCTTGAAAGCATTTTTTCAGGTCGAGTCCGCGACGCCGATTGATGTTGGTGGCGGCACGTTCGCCTCGCGCAATAGCGGCGTCGGCTTGACCGGCAGGTGGGGCACGGTGTTGCTCGGCCGCTGGGACACGCCGTTCAAGGTCGTCCACGCCGCGATCGTTGATCCTTTCGGCGATACTGCGGCACCCGACATCACGGGCGCTACGCTTAATCAGGGCAATTTTTCGCGCCGCGAAAACAACGTGGTTCAATACTGGTCGCCGAACATGTCCGGCTTTTCACTGCGCGCGCACTATTCCGCCAACGAAGGCAAGACCGCGACCGCCAATCCCTATTTAACCGGCGCATCTGTCACTTATGCGGCGGGCGCGCTCTATCTGGCTTACGCATGGGAAAAACACAAAGACCAAAACGGCGCAAGCACCGCAGCCGGTGTGAACGAGATCGGCAATGCCGTGTCGGCCACGTACAAAATTGGCAGCGTGAAACTATCCGCGCAATCCGGTCGCTACCAGCGCACCGGCACCGAAACGCAGCGCAGCTACATGGCCGGTCTGGATTGGGCGATCGGTAAACACGTGATCCTGGCGACTTATCAAAATTCCAAAAACGGCGGCGTCACGACAGCGGCGCAACCGAAATGTGATCTGGTCGGCATCGGCTATCGCTACGATTTTTCCAGGCGCACTTCATTCGTTGCCGACTACACAAAGGTCGACAACGATGTCGGCAGCTTGTGTAATTTTGGCACCGCGCCACTCACCATCGGCGCAGGTCAGGATCCGCGCGGCGCAAGCGTCGGCCTGCGGCATACGTTTTAGCCACAAAGGCTAAGCACAAGGCCTGGTGCGGCTTTCAGGGCATTTTCGTCTGAAAGCCGCGCCAGTGCTAGGGTTTGGCCAGCGGAGTGCATTGTTGCATTCTGTTTGCGACTTAAATGAGAAGGCCGCAATGTCCGGCAGCTGTAACCCCTTCCCCCGCTCTGTGGGGGAAGGTCGGGATGGGGGTGTCTTTGCAACTGGCGCATTGACTTTAGCATCGCCCCCATCCCCGCCTTCCTTGCAGGACGCGTTGGCCGCTGCATCGGCCAACCGTTCAGCGGGCGTGACACATGCGTCACGAAACCCCCGCTTCACCCCCGTGGCCGGGGGAAGGAGCAGATTGGTGACACCTGAAAAACAGCGCCATCATGAAAATAATCCCCACCGCATCTCCATTGCAGCCACTAAAAAAAGACCATTGTTTTGAGCGCCACTCCCCACCAGAGCCGTAACGTCGCACTCTTAAGCGCAGCACAAGCGCTGCTGTTCACCAACAACGTGACGCTGATTGCGTTAAATGGTTTAGTCGGCTACCAACTGGCCGTTGATAAATCTTTCGCCACGCTCCCTGTCACCACGCAAATTATTGGTTCCGCGTTGTTTGCCATGCCCGC
The DNA here is from genome assembly GCA_031370095.1 of Betaproteobacteria bacterium. GTDB lineage: Bacteria > Pseudomonadota > Gammaproteobacteria > Burkholderiales > Usitatibacteraceae > UKL13-2. The sequence continues at coordinate 123 of JANMPY010000310.1, read as the reverse complement.
GTCACAATTGATGCAGCGCGTCGGTCGCCGTGCTGGTTTTTTGATCGGCACGCTGTGCGGCTTTATCGGTGGCGCGATTGCGACCTATGGCGTGTACACGCGCAGCATGGCGCTGCTTTGTCT
>JANMPY010000302.1:0-1529 GCA_031370095.1 Betaproteobacteria bacterium | reverse complement strand
GATGTAGTCTTTCGTTGGGTCTTCCGGGTACCTGAACACCATGACATCGCCGCGCTTGGGTAATCCGACATCTACGATTTTTTTGTTGATCACGGGTAATCGAATGCCGTAACTGAATTTATTGACCAAAATAAAATCGCCGACGACCAGTGTCGGTACCATCGACTCAGACGGAATCTTGAAGGGCTCGTACAAAAAAGAGCGAATTACAAACACAATCAAGATAACCGGGAAAAAACTCCGCGCCATCTCCACTACAACGGGTTCGGTCGCGGTATTCGCGCGCGCTTTTTTCAGCACGAATTTGTCAACGAGCCAGACGATCCCCGTGAGCACGGTAGCCAGTAGCAACACCGCCGGAAATCCCATCACTTCTTTGAGCGTGAGCATGCCCATGATGACGATAAAAAATATCGGCCAGGCGATTTCCAGCCAGGCGTGAATGGGATGCTGCGCGTGATTCCCGTCCGCCGCCGCTGAAGGCACGCCGCCCGTCCGCCCGACAAAAAAACTTGCAAGGATCACCAGCCCACTCACCCCAAGCGCAATCCAGCCAATCATTTCCCAATTCATCGTGTCGCGTCTTTCTTTTGAATATTCAATATGGTTGCAACTTGATTATGCGATTTCAATGGCTGCAACGCATCGTCGATGCGACGGCTGGCGATCCAGTCGGATCAAGACCGAATTACTACTTGCCATCGACTTGCAGGATCGCGAGAAACGCCTCTTGCGGAATTTCAACGTTACCGACCTGCTTCATGCGTTTTTTGCCAGCCTTCTGCTTTTCCAATAACTTGCGCTTCCTTGAAATATCGCCGCCGTAGCATTTGGCGATCACATTTTTGCGCAACGCCTTGATGTTTTCACGCGCGATGATATTGGCGCCAATCGCCGCTTGCACGGCAACATCGAACATCTGGCGCGGAATCAATTCGCGCATTTTGCTGGCCAACTCGCGGCCACGGTACTGGCTGTTGACCCGATGCACGATCAGAGACAATGCATCCACCTTGTCGCCGTTGATCAATATGTCGAGCTTTACGAGATCGGAAGTTCGATATTCTTTGAACTCGTAATCAAGCGAAGCATAGCCGCGTGAGACGGATTTCAGCTTGTCAAAGAAATCCATCACCACTTCGTTCATCGGCATTTCATATTTGAGGATCACCTGCCTGCCGTGATACTCCATATCGATTTGCACGCCGCGTTTCTGGTTGCACAAAATGATCACTGAGCCGACGTATTCCTGCGGCATCAGCATGGTCGCGATGATCATCGGCTCGCGGATTTCCTCAATCTTTGCCAGATCCGGCAGGCGCGATGGATTTTCGATTTCCATCACCGTGCCGTCGCGCAGCTTGATTTGGTAGATCACGGTCGGCGCCGTGGTGATCAAATCCATGTTGTACTCGCGTTCGAGCCGCTCCTGCACGATCTCCATGTGGAGCAGGCCAAGGAATCCGGAGCGAAACCCGAACCCCAGCGCGGTGGACGTTTCCGGCTCGTAGCGCAGGGACGCGTCGTTG
>JANMPY010000301.1:0-3724 GCA_031370095.1 Betaproteobacteria bacterium | reverse complement strand
GCCGTGGTGATCGTCGGCAGCGATCCTGCATCTCAGGTGTACGTGCGCAACAAGGCGCGTGCCTGCGAGGCCATCGGCATGCATTCAGAGGTTCACGCATTGAGCCATGAAATTTCGCAAGCCGATCTCACTGCATTCGTCGAGACGCTGAATGCGAACGCGGCTATTCATGGCATTCTGGTGCAGTTGCCGTTGCCAATGCACATCAATGATCGCGCCGTGATTGAGACCATCGCGTCGGGCAAGGATGTCGACGGATTTCACTATGCCAACATGGGTGCGCTGGTGATTGACGAAAGCTGGTTTCCGCCATGTACACCGCAGGGCGTGATGAAAATGCTCGAATATGAAGGCATTGCGATTGCGGGCAAACACGCGGTGATTGTCGGGCGTTCCAATATCGCGGGTAAGCCCATGGCGATGCTGATGCTGAAAGCTGATGCGACCGTGACGATTTGTCATTCACAGACACAGGAGCTTGGCAAATTTACACGGGACGCCGATATCCTCATCGCGGCAGTCGGCAAAGCGCGCATGATTAGCGGCGATATGTTGAAATCCGGCGCGGTGGTGATCGACGTCGGTATCAATCGTTTGCCCGACGGGACGCTTGCGGGCGATGTGGATTTTGAATCTGCGCTGAAGGTGGCGTCTCACATTACACCGGTGCCGGGTGGCGTGGGGCCAATGACGATTACGATGTTGCTGGGTAATACCCTGCGTGCGGCAGAACGAAAGGCAGGGCTGGTTGGGCTTGCGCGTGAGACGATGTTGGCGTGAGCGCTGATGTGGATTTTTTATGTGCGCAACTTTTGCAAGTTGCGATTTGATCGAGAAAGCCGCGATGTCCGGTGGCTGAGTCTCCTTCCCCCGCCAGCGGGGGAAGGTCGGGATGGGGTGTCGTTGCAGGTGGCGCGTCAACGTTGGCATCGCCCCCATCCCAGCCTTCCCCCGTGGACGGGGGAAGGAGCAGGTCTGCGAGTACGAAATGAAATTGCATTGAATTTGCAGCACCAGACTAGAGGTTAAGCCGCCATGAAATCTCCCGCCCGCGCCACACCGTACGACCAAGGCCTGGAAAAGAATCCAGCCAACTACACGCCATTAAGCCCGCTGTCGTTTCTGCCAAAAGCGGCAGCGGTGTACCCCAATCGCGTCGCGGTCATTCACGGCAAACGCCGCTTCACATGGGCCGAGCTGTACGCACGCGCCCGACGGCTTGCCAGCGCCTTGCAGCGGCGCGGCATCGGCAAAGGGGACACGGTCGCGGCGATGCTCGCCAATACACCCGAGATGGTGGAAATGCATTTCGGCCCCGCGATGATCGGCGCGGTCGTTAACACCCTCAACACGCGGCTCGATGCCGAGGCGATTGCGTTCATGCTTGACCATGGTGAAGCAAAGGTGCTGGTGACGGATCGCGAGTTTGCGCCGATCATTGCGGGCGCGTTGCAGCTTTGCAAATCAAAACCGTTGGTGATCGATGTGATTGATCCGGTCTTCACGGGCGAAGGAGATACGCTCGGCGAAATGGATTACGAGGCGTTCATCAATTCGGGTGACGCAGAATTCGCTTGGGTTCTGCCGGACGACGAATGGGAGGCCATCGCGCTCAACTACACCTCCGGCACCACTGGCAACCCGAAAGGTGTGGTCTATCACCATCGCGGCGCGCACTTGAATGCAGTCGCCAATATCCTCGAATGGTCGATGCCGAGACACAGCGTCTATCTGTGGACGCTGCCGATGTTTCATTGCAACGGCTGGTGTTTTCCGTGGACGATTGCGGCCAACGTCGGCACCCACGTCTGTCTGCGCAAGGTCGAGGCGAAGGTTATTTTTGATCTGATTCGCGAACACGGCGTCAGCCATTTTTGCGGAGCGCCTATTGTCCACAGCATGCTCATCAATGCGCCCGAGGAGATGCAGCGCGGTATCAGGCACAAAGTGTGCGCGATGGTTGCCGGTGCCGCACCGCCCGGCGCGATGATCGAAGGCATGGCGAAACTGGGATTCGCGTTGACCCACGTTTACGGACTCACCGAAACCTACGGGCCGGCTGCGGTGTGTGCCAAACACGTCGAATGGCAGACGCTGCCGGTCGACGAGCAGGCGCGGCTCAATGGCCGCCAGGGCGTTGCGTATACGCTGCAAGAGGGGATGGCCGTGATGAATCCTGAAACGATGCAGCCGGTACCGGCCGACGGAGAAACCATGGGTGAAATCATGTTTCGCGGCAACATCACGATGAAGGGTTATCTCAAAAATGAACCGGCAAGTGCGGAAGCGTTCACCGACGGCTGGTTCCACTCCGGCGATCTGGCGGTGGTGCATGCCGATGGCTATGTGAAAATAAAAGATCGTGCGAAAGACGTGATCATTTCCGGCGGCGAAAATATTTCCTCGCAGGAAGTCGAAGACGTGTTGTGCCGCCACCCGGCAGTGATGCTCGCAGCGGTGGTCGCAAAGGCCGACGAAAAATGGGGCGAAGTCGGCTGCGCGTTTATCGAGTTGAAAGAAGGCGGCGTCGCGACCGAAGAAGAAATGCTGGCATTCTGCCGCGAACGCATGGCGCGATTCAAGGTGCCGAAAACATTTCTGTTTCGCACGTTGCCAAAAACGTCCACCGGAAAAATCCAGAAATTTGTATTGCGCGAAATTGCAAAAAGCAGAGAGGCGATTGAATGAGAAGCGGTTTTTATTCGGGATTGTCCAGTACCGGTTTTCACCGCATTCATTACACCGAATGGGGCGAGGCCGACAACCCGCGCGTGCTCATTTGCGCGCACGGCCTCACCCGTTGCGGCCGCGATTTCGATACGCTGGCGAAATCATTGCAAGGTCACTATCGGGTGATTTGCCCCGACGTTGCAGGGCGTGGCGAGAGCGAGTGGCTGACCAACAAGTCCGACTACAACTATGTCCAATACATGAACGACATGGCCGCACTCATTGCGCGCACCGATGCCGAGACGGTGCATTGGGTCGGCACCTCGATGGGCGGCATCATCGGTATGTTACTGGCCTCACACGCCCACACGCCGATCACGCGCATGGTCGTCAACGATGTCGGCGCATTGATCCCGAAAGCGTCGTTGGAGCGGATCGGGATGTATCTCGGTGCGTCGCCACGCTTCGCCGATTTTGATTCGGTGGTGATGGCGGTGCGTGCGGTGAGTCCATTCGGTGAAATGTCGGATCAGACCTGGCGCGAATTAACCGTGCCACTGGTGAAGCAGTTGGCTGATGGCAGCTGGCAATTCCGCTACGACCCGGGCATCGGCGACGCATTCAAAGTCGGCGCGATTCAGGATGTGGATTTATCTGCCGTATGGGAAAAAATCACCTGCCCGGTGCTCATCACGCGCGGCGTGGATTCAGATTTATTGCTCAAAACGACCTATGACAGCATGTGCCGCAAAACGGGTGTGCGGGGGGTTGAGTTCGCCCATGTTGGCCATGCGCCGATGTTTCAGGACGCGTCGCAAATTGACGCGGTGCGGGGGTTTTTGCTGGAGTAGGGTGCGACGCTGCCGTATGAGCCATTGAAGGATTTCCAGCCGCTCGTCTAGGCGGGCAATACGCAAACCTTGTTCACCCTGGACTGGTGGATGCGCCCACGAAGCCCATTCTCGGTGCCGCGATAGACTTTGCGTTGATTGAGCGGAAGAAGGTGGCGGGTTTGCGTTATGCAGGCGCAGCTCGCCTTCGAAATAGGATGCAA
>JANMPY010000300.1:0-2895 GCA_031370095.1 Betaproteobacteria bacterium | reverse complement strand
GCGGCCTTCCCACATTTGTTTGCAGACGATACCGATGTCCGACATTGACGCTGCGTCCGAGCCTGCGTCCGGCGCGGTCAACGCAAAACATGGCAGTTCCAGGCCTTTGGCGAGACGCGGCAGATAATGATTTTTTTGCTCTGGCGTGCCATAGTGCATCAGCAATTCGCCCGGCCCCAATGAATTGGGTACCATCACCGAAACCGCTGCAGTGCCGCTGCGGGTGGAGATTTTCATCACCACTTGCGAGTGCGCATAGGCCGAAAATCCCAAGCCGCCGTACTCTTTGGGGATAATCATGCCCAAAAATCCCTGATCTTTGATGAACTGCCAAACGTGCGGCGGTAGATCGTAGAGCTCGTGCGAAATTTCCCACTCGTTCGTCATACCGCACAGTTGTTCGGTCGGCCCGTCGATAAATGCCTGCTCTTCTGCGGTCAACTTCGGCGCAGGGTAATCGAGCAATTTATTCCAGTCGGGCTTGCCGCTGAAAAGGTCGCCATCCCACCACACGGTGCCGGCATCGAGCGCTTCGCGTTCGGTCTGCGACATTTGCGGCAGCAGATTTTTGTAAATCTTGAAAATCGGCGCGGTCACCAGACTCTGGCGAATTGATTTGAGATTACTGATCACCGCGATGGCGATGAACGCGATCCACACCAGACCCGCCAACACACCAGTGAGCACGCCGCCCGCCGTGAGCGCGAGCAGACTCACACCCGCGATGAGCGACCAGACGGCGGCACTCGCCGCGTGATAGGCGAGCACCCAGATGATGGCGATGGCAACTACTACGCATAACAGAATTGTCAGCATGACGTTTCCTCTCTAAGCTTCATGAAACAAATGATGCCCGTCGTCCTCCGCCGGGCTTGGTGCGCTTGGTGCGGCAGGTGAGCGCAGGCCTGCGGCCAAAAATGGCGCCAGCCGCTTTAACAGCAACTCGTCGTTGGTTGCTTCTTCAGGTTGCCGTTGCGAAATTATTTTCAACATATCAGCACCCGCCAGAGTGTACGACAGCGCACCCATGACGAAATGCAAACGCCAGGACAGCTCTTCTCGCGGAATCGTGGGCAATGCCCGGCTGAATGCTGCACGAAAACGCGCGATCATTTCCCGATACTGGCTGGACAAAAATTCGCGGATGAATGGTGCCGGATCGGCGTACGCACGCCCGAGCAAACGCAGAAAATTCTTGCCGCCCTGCTCGTGGTCGCGCGCGAGCTTTAGCGCCGGAATAAACATCGCGGCGAGAATTTTTTCGCAACTCAATGCTTTGCCAGCCGCCGCGATCTCGTAGGCCGACAATAATTGCATGCGGTCCTGATTCATCGGATCCAGCCTGCGCGTGAGCACCGCCTGAAACAATTCTTCCTTGGAACCGAAGTGGTAATTCACCGCCGCCAAATTCACGCCGGCAGCGGTCGTGATCAGCCGCAATGACGTCGCTTCGAAACCGTGTTCCATAAAAAGCTCTTCGGCGGCGTCGAGAATTTTCGACTTGGTATCTGTCGGGTCTGGCGACTTTTCCGCCGGATGCATCATGCTGCGGGGGAGTCTTTGGATTGTTGCGGCAGTCATTTAGCTTGTGCGATCATTGAGTTAGCGGTTTTTTTGATGAATTCAAACGTTCGTTTGAATTGAGCGTATTACCGCACGCTGGAGGTGTCAATGACTTTCGATGTTGCGATGCAGCATTTGGGCGAACGTAAAAGGCGAAATACCTGGCAGCAATGGGCTTGAATTTGTGCAGGCGAAAAAAAACCGCCGGACGAATCCGGCGGTTTTTCGATTTGGAAACACGAAACGAACTAAATTTTCTTGATCGTTTCAAGCATCTTGAATGTGGACTTGTTCGCGCCGATAAAAAGACGCTTGAAGTATTTACTCAAACACTTGCGCTCCAGCGTGTTACGACGGGTGCGCTTTTTTTCTCCAGCCATGATGACCTCTTAAATGGAATTGCAAATTCGGAACATATTGAATTATAGACAAAAATGCGGGTATATGCAGCGCTTTTCGGTGCCCGGTAAATCGTTGTTGTCGACGCGCACTGGCTGTAGACGAAAAAACGCAGATCGCCATTTGGCGCGCCTTTCAGCCTGAAATTAGCTTGGAAGGCGCGCCAGTGCTAGACCTTATACTCCTGCCCGCTGCAACGGTGCCTTCAGCGCCTCGGAGAGAATATTGAAGCTTTCCGCCACGTGCGCTTTTGCTTCTTTGCTCATTGGCTTGCCCATCGCGCCGCGCAACGTGCTTTGCAACTGCACTGCGTTTTCGCGTTGCAGGCTACGCGCGTCGGCCGGCGAAGTGCCGGATGGACGCAACAACGCTGTCGAGACACGCTTCACGTGTTCGCGTTGCAGATTGCGGCGCAACGATGAAATATCGCCGCCTGTTTTCAACTCGCTCCAGATCGCGTTTTGCAAAGTATCGTAGACATCCGAAAGCTTTAGCAGTTTGGACGGATCGGCAACCTTGTCCTGCGACTCCAGCAAACGCTGCGCGACACCGTCGTTCATCACCACGTCCAGCACCGCCTTTTGTACGTTGAGTACTCGGGTGGAAATGTTGGGGTCGGTACTCGTTGGCGGGCCACTGAAATCAAGACGGCGCCCGAGGAAATCAACACCGATGCGCGATACAAATTCCGGCTTGAATTTGAAGCTGTCGACTTTGAACAGGCCATCGGTGATGAGATTTAATGCCTCGCGCTGACGCGCCGCCGGCGTCGGCTCAAACACCGGACGATTGGTGCCCGCATGATCGCGCAACAGCTTCACGCCACCCACATACTTTGCGGCTAGTGGCGCAACGCGCGCTAACTGCGTGAAACCGGCATTAAAGCTGCGTGTCAGGCGGTCATAGCTTTCACCGTCTTTTAATTTCAGCGTC
>JANMPY010000294.1:0-2107 GCA_031370095.1 Betaproteobacteria bacterium | reverse complement strand
TTGTATTTTGCGTTTCGACAGCGTTTGTTCAATCGCTGCAAAGCCCTCGTGTATCCAGCCGCAGTACCAGCGGTTTTTCGCGTCTTCATTCGCCTGAAAATCTTCACCAAGTTTGTCGAGGATGCGTTTGTTGTTCACCGGATGAATGTCGCAGGCGATCATCTGCGCAATCGATCTGGCGAAGGCGCGTTCCTTCGGTGTCGTCGGCAACAGTGGCGGCAGGGGAAAGGTTTCATCCAGATACTCAATCATTGCGAGTGACTGCGACAATTCAAAGCCGTCATCATCAATCATGTACGGCAGCAAGCCCTGCGGATTGATGGCGCGATAGTCGGCGCTGCGGTGGGCGTTGTTGAAAAGGTTTACGTAGCGCCGCGTAGGCGCGAGGCCTTTCAAATTCAGCGCGATGCGCAAGCGATAAGCGGCTGAGGAGCGGAAATAGTCATAGACAATCATGGCGGGAATCCTCGGCGTTTATAATGGGTCGATGCTACCAAAACTTGAAGTGCCTGTCGTTGCAAACGCGGGTGATACCACGAGGCGGATTGATCGTGCAATGCTCACCCACTGGCTCCTCCAGCCGCACGAGGTCGGGCAAAACAGTGATGCCGGATTTTCCGATGATGGTGAATCCGCCGCACTGCTGAATCAAACTGCGCGCGCAACCGAATTGAAACCCGCAGCGGTGCTGATCCTTGTCATCAATCGGCCCGATGCGCCTACGGTTTTATTTACGCAACGCACCGCGCACTTGACCGATCACGGCGGCCAGATCAGTTTTCCGGGTGGCCGCGTAGAAGATCACGATCCAAGCGCTGAGCATACGGCGCTGCGGGAAACGGTGGAAGAAACCGGCGTGGATGAAACGCGCATCACCTTGATCGGCAGCATTCCGCGCTACACCACCGGCACTGGCTATCTCATCACGCCGGTGGTGGGCTGGATCGAGCCGCCGGTCGAGTATCGGCCGGATCCGAAAGAAGTCGAGGAATGTTTTGAAGTGCCGCTCGATTTTCTGATCTGTCCTCAAAACCATCGGCTCGAATCGGCAATGTATAAAGGCCGCATGCGCCAGTACTACGCGATCCCCTATGGTCGCCGCTACATCTGGGGCGCGACGGCAGGCATGCTGGTGACGTTTACGCGCGTGCTGTCGAACGCACGTGGCATGTTGTTCCAGCCACCGGTTAAAATGGCACCTGATTCAGGCGAATAAGTTTTGACATTATTTTTGTTCACACACAATCGGAAAAGGTACTTATGAACACCACAGCAAGCGGTTTGCAAATCGACGACACCGTTGTCGGCACGGGTGCCGAAGCTAAAAGCGGAAATATGGTTTCGGTGCATTACACCGGTTGGCTCTACACCGACGGTGTGGCAGGCGCGAAATTTGATTCGAGCAAAGATCGCGGCGAGCCATTCAAGTTTTCGCTCGGCGGCGGGCAGGTGATTCGCGGCTGGGACGAAGGTGTGGCCGGCATGAAAATCGGCGGCACGCGGCGTCTGGTGATTCCACCAGCATTGGGTTACGGCGCGCGCGGGGCGGGAGGCGTTATTCCGCCGAATGCAACGCTGCTGTTTGAGGTGGATTTGCTCGGCACGTAGAACGAGGAAGGCGGTGATGCGGACGCCCTACAATTTGTGCGCGCCCACCATCAGGCGCTGGTACTGATTATATTTTTCATCAATCGCGCCGTCGTGGCCCGGTGAGCGCGTGACGGTGATCCACACCTCGGCGGGAAAGGTTGCGGCGAGCTCGGCCGTGTAATTGATTTCTTCCTCAGCCACGCCGCGTGCGGTGTCAAAATCGGGCGCTTTCCAGTCGAACAATAAATGCTGCGCCATCTGGTCTTTGAAAATTTCCAGATCGGCCTCCTCGACATCGACGACCTCGGCGATGGTGCAGCGCGCCCGTCGTGTGAGGGAGACAAATGAGGCGTCGCAATAGCAGCGCGGATTGCAGCGATAGCCCTCGGCCAGATTGCACACCGCAAATCCGCCCGACGTGACCCATTCGTCTTCGTCGCAAGCGCCGCTTTGTTGATACAGCTCGGCGTCAGAATTATCGAGCCTGACCGCTTTCAGAAATTTCTTCATGCTGACC
>JANMPY010000291.1:0-1897 GCA_031370095.1 Betaproteobacteria bacterium | reverse complement strand
CGTTGGATAAACTCGACCACCAATGCGTTCGCCGTCATGAAGCATCGCACCTATGCAAGTCTTCAGGCAGAGGCATTGCCCATGCATGAATTTGCCCGTGACAAACGCCTGATCATCGTCAGCCGCCACCGTATCGCGACAGCAGGAAACCGCCAATAACCCTGTCGTTTAGACGTAACCCCTGCGCTTGTCGCCGGGAAGGCAAGCCAAGCTATCGAGAAATCCCCGGCACGCGAGGTGCAGCGCTGGCGCGCCTCGTGGCGGCATTTCGGCCTGAAAGCCGCGCCAGTACTAGTGTTTGGTACTTGGGAACTTCTAAAAATCTCAAGATTGTCTCCCCGGCGAACAACCACAAGGGTTGCGCCGGGCCGGGGCCTAAGTTTGCTCGCAGTATCAGTTACTTAAAAAACTTGGAGTCAAAGCATGCTTTGACGCCTTCGCCGGTACGACAGGGTTATTAGAAGTTCCCACTTTATGCGTTTTCTTGTAGTGTGATGTTTTCTAAAAGCCATTTTCACTCGTGCCGAAAAAATCCAAAATCCACGCGCCGCAGCGATGAAAATTTTCCATGTCGCCACAGTTGCAATCTCCCTCGCCGCAATTTCTTCGCGCAGCTGGTGCGCACCGCCGCTGGCGACCGACGATGCAAGTACGCTCGCACCGGGAATGTGCCAATTGGAAACCGAGCAACGGCGCTTTAGTCATCGCGTTGAGAGTGACATCTTTTCTGCGTGCAATTTATTTTTTGATGCAGAAATCAGCCTTGGCTACCAGCGCGCCGCAGCCAACGCCACACCGCGCGCGGACAGCATTGTCTACCAATTCAAGAAGGTGGTGGGCCCGGTCAGCGCCGACGAATGGGCGTTCGGCATTGCGGCGGCAACGGTTCGCGCAGTCAACGAAAAATCGCGCGGCCATTCCGGCACCCGCCAGAATAGCGTCAACGCCTTAGCCAGCCGACAGTTTGGTGCAACCGCATTGCATTTGAACATCGGCAATGTCTCCAATCACGAAGCGTCGCCGGGCTCGCGCAAGAACAAATTGGCGTGGAATATCGCAACTGAACATGACGCCTCGGCGCGCTGGACGCTAGTTGGCGAGGTGTTCGGCCAGCGTGGCTTGCCCGCGACCGGACAAGTCGGCCTGCGCTGGTGGGCCGTTCCAAAATATCTTCAACTCACTACGTCATTGGGTGCGCAGCGCGGCGAAGGACGGGACGGACGTTGGTTGAGTTTTGGCGTTCGCTTCGAAACGGGTAATGCGATTTATTAGTCCCGCGTGCAACGTTGCAAAACGGGCATCAACGGTTTCCAAACACGGCGTCCTGAACTATGCCTAAAGGAATCCGCAATCATCTTTTGTGGATGGCGTCATGCCGACGATGCTCCCCGATTTCGCGACGCTACTCCTCAAACAACCCCTTCTGCCTGGCGACCTTGCCTTCGTTCTTCGCCTTCTTGAAATTCTGCTCGCCATAGGAAAGATCCGGCCAGCGCGGGCGCTCAGTGCCGTCGAGCAATCCGGAAATCGTCAGAATCTGAATACGCGGAAACGCGCCGTGATGCGGCGATTCGTAGTGGCCCGCGCTCGCCGCTTCGGTGATCATTGGTTTTGTTGGTGGCGTGAGCGTGACAAATAATCCGATGGCCGCCTTCTCGCGTTCCAACGTGCCGATGAGATCGCGCAGCATGGATGAGCCGACATGCTCGCCGCCTTTTACGCTCAGTAATACTTTTTCGGTTTTGGCTTTGGCGACTTCGATAAAGCCCAGCCCGTCGATGCCTTGGTCGGCACCTTTTTTGCCACCGCGATACGGCTGCACATTCACCAGCGAGCACGCCCACAATTGGAACTGATGTTTGTCGCGCTCAGCCAAATCGCGCGCACCGGCAAAATC
>JANMPY010000274.1:0-7212 GCA_031370095.1 Betaproteobacteria bacterium | reverse complement strand
AACCAACGCCGCATGCTCGAAAGACATGCGGCGTTTTTACTGGCGTACTTCCTCAAGAATTTGCGCCACATTGATGGTGCGCGCCTTGTCGCGAATCGCCGGCGCATATTGACCCTGCATGTTCTTCGCCTCTCCCAGCAGCTCGGTGTAGGTGTCTTTCAACACTGCGGCGGAGAACGTGCGACCGCCCGCGTAATAGCGTTTGGCCAAATGCCCCAGCGCGTAGGTGGTGGAGAACGACATGCCCGAGCTCACCGCTTGCTTGGCCAACCCGCCGATGAGCCCGCCGATCAAGCCACCGCCGAATACTTTGCCCAGCAACTTCACGCCAATCTGCTCGACGTACTGCGAGGCCATGCCCACGCCTGCGGTCGCCAGAAAATCCTTGATGTGACCCCTGTCCAGCTCAAACCCATAGGTCTTGCCGATGCGATAAACCATTTTCATTTGCAACGGAATGATTGCCATCGAGGCCAGTGACTCTGGCAATATTTCCAGCGCACCGTTGAGGATCGCGTAATTCAAAATCACTTTGTCCTGCTCAGGCGTGGTCATGGTGGAAGCAAGTAATGGCGGCTCGAATGTCGACACGCTCGCCAGCGGTGCCGTCGCGAGCGCGGCCGAACTTGCGGCGAACGTATTCGCGGCTGTTGTCGCAGCCGGATCGAGCGCCAACTTGGCACGCAGCCCGGCGATGAATGCGGCCTCGGCTGCACCCTGCGCGCCATCCGCATCGCACACGCTCACGCACAGCTCGAAGGCGAGGTTTTTCGATTCTTTCGTCGAGAGTGCGGCCACCGCACTGTCGAGCGACACGCGATTCAAAATCACGTCCTGATAAATGGCTGCGACGTTGATGTCGCTGTCCTTCGACAGTGAGTCAGCGATGCGCTTCACCGCTGCGCGCTCGGTTTCACTATTGTCACCATCGGCAAATGCTGACATCAGCGCCAGCGTGATGATGGCTTTATTTTCTTGCTCGGTCATGTTGTGCTCCTGAAAATTTAAGCTGCGGATGTGTTTGAAATTAACCGTCACTAGCTTGGATCGTAGGTTGCGAATAGGTTCCACACAAGGCACAAACTCTAGCACTGTAGCGGCTCACAGACTTAAAATGCTCCACGATGCCCGCCAGTGCTAGTGTTTGCCCGGCGAGAAGTCTTTCACAACATCAGCGCTCCGCCACGCCTGCGGGTAAGCTGCGCGGTCATTGCGGCAATCGCCTGATCCATTCGCACCAGCGTGCCGGTGAATTTAATTCCGGTTTCATCCCACAACCGCTTCGCATCCGCACGCAACATCGGCAGCTCCAGCGCCACCGGCTCGCCATGACTCGCAAACGCAATCGCATTCCCGCCCTCAACCGGTGCCAATGCCAACACGCGGTCATCAAAGGCTGCGCGTAAATTTTCAAGCTGTTTTTTATAGCCGTGCGCACGCCCGAAAAGATTTAACACCAGCAGACCGCGTTTACTCAAACGTGCGCGGCAGTCGCGATAAAACGCTTCAGTGCCTAACGCACCAAAGCGCGCGTTGTGGTCGTAACCATCGACCATGATGCAATCGAATTTATCTTTTCGTTCTTTTTGTCCATCACGCATCCACGCCACGCCATCGGCAATCTGAATATCAATGCGCGCGTCATTGTCCGGTAACTTGAACGATTGCTGCGCCATGAAAACCACCGCAGGATTGATTTCCACAATCGTTTGTTTTGTCTCGGGTCGGTGCCGATACCAAAACTTGGTGAGCGAGCCCGCACCGAGCCCCACCTGCAACACGCGCTTGGGCCAACCATCATCGGGCCGCAACAATAAACACGCCGCCATCTCGCGCGTGTACTCGAGCTCCAGCGTATATGGACGCGCGATGCGCATAGCACCCTGCACCCAGTCCGAGCCAAAATGCAGAAAGCGCACACCGGCTTCTTCGGACGTTTCGAGGCTGTGGGTGGGAATTTTCATGGTTTGGCTGTAGATGGGGTTCGGGAATGCTACGCGCTATTGCACAGTCTGCAGGGTTGCGCAGGTACCTCAACGATTAACGCTATTTTTTGTCATTTCGTCTTTTGCTGCTGGAAATTTTATTTTGCGAAATGAATATGCACCTGCTTTATTTCATCGTGAAATTCTTGAAACCAAATCAACACAGCAGCCATAAAAAAGAACCAAAAATGGATCCCGTATCAATCCCAGACTGCTCGCATTCAGCCTGACTGTCGGAAATGTTTTCCGGTCACCCAGCCGCGTTAAAAATGCCACCCGCGCCCGACGTCGGCGAGGATCCATGGATATGGGTGGGTGTCGCAACCAACACCGCATTTGCGGGACCCTGGGGCGTGACTTACGCGGCCAATCTCACGCCCAACAAAGCAACTGGCCTCGACAGCTGGAAAACGGCTGACTTCGCCAAAGCGATATGCACGGAAAAAACGCGGATGTGCGTCACGACATGCTGCCGCCGACGCCATGGCAAAACTATTCGCGAATGGTTGACGGCGGTTTACGCTCGATGTTCGCTTACCTGCAAGGTGTACCGGCCATCAGCAATCCTGTGCCGCAGTACTCGCCGCCTGCCGCGCCTCATCGAACAGGATGAGGCGCTATTTTGCAGCTCGTGCGTGAAACCTTCACTGTTGGATTTCAAACCTGCCAAACCCCTAAGCCCCCCGATGCTCGCCCAGCTTCACAATCTTCATCGTATTGGTTCCGCCTGATTGACCGATCGGCTCCCCCATCGTGATGACCACGATATCACCAACTTGCGCAACGCCGTTGTCGAGCAATACCCTTTCAGCGGCGTTCATCAACTTCTCGCGGTCGTGGCCTTCGTAGGCAAGCGTGAAGGGTCGCACGTCGCGCATCAGTGCGGTCTTGGTGAGTGTGCCGTCCTCAGGTGTCAACGCATATATCGGTACGCCGGAATTGAGGCGTGACATCCACAACGCCGTCGAGCCTGATTGCGTGAGCGCGGCGATGCAGCGCACCTTCAAGTGGTGCGCGGTGAACAGCGCTGCCATCGCAATCGATTGATCGACGCGGGTGAATACGCGGTCGAGAAATTCGCGGTCGAGTTTGTTCTCGGCACTTTTTTCCGCTTCCTCGCAGACCCGCACCATCGCCTCCACCGCTTCCACCGGATAGGCACCAGATGCTGATTCGGCGGATAACATCACCGCATCGGTGCCGTCGAGTACCGCGTTGGCGACGTCGGATACCTCGGCACGTGTCGGGATCGGCGAAGTCACCATCGACTCCATCATCTGGGTGGCGGTAATGGTGAGCTTATTCATCTCGCGCGCCATGCGGATCATGCGCTTTTGCAGCGCAGGCACCGCGGCGTCACCCACTTCCACCGCAAGATCACCACGCGCGACCATGATGCCGTCGCAAGCTTTCATGATGTCGGTGAGTGCTTCATTCGTGACTGCTTCGGAGCGCTCGATTTTTGCAATCAGCAGCGCGTGGCCGCCGGCCGCGCGCATCAGCTCGCGCGCCATGTACATGTCCGCGCCGTTTTTTGGAAATGACACGGCGAGGAAATCAGCGCGAATTGCCACTGCCGTTTTGATGTCTTCCATGTCTTTCGACGTCAACGGTGGCGCGGTGAGACCGCCGCCTTTACGGTTGATGCCCTTGTTATTTGACAATACGCCGCCGACCACGACCTTGCATTCGATGCGGTTGCCGCGCACCGACATCACCTCGAAAACAATCAGGCCGTCGTTCAGGAGCAAGATGTCCTTTGCTTTCACATCGCGCGCGAGCTCTTTGTAGTCGATGCCCACTTGCTTCTCGTCGCCCAATTCAACGTCGGCATCAAGCACGAACGTGTCACCGGCTTTCAAAAGTACTTTGTTGTCTTTGAATTTGCCGACGCGGATTTTTGGCCCTTGCAAATCCGCGAGGATGCCTACGGTGCGGTTCGCTTTTTTTGCAAGCTCGCGAACCAGCTTGGCGCGGGCGATGTGATCCTCCGCTTTGCCATGCGAAAAATTCATGCGGACTACATCGACTCCCGCTTGGATGAGTCGTTCCAGCACGTCGGGTGCCGATGAGGCGGGGCCGAGTGTGGCAACAATTTTGGTGGCGCGTGACATTTGGTTTTCTCTTTCTGCATCTCACCATCAACGAATGTCAGGTGAACGGCGATCAATGATCAACAAGCAATATTTTTAGTGCGCGGCGCGCTGCTCCAAAATTTCCACCGCCGGTAAAATTTTCCCTTCCAGAAACTCCAGGAACGCCCCGCCTCCGGTGGAGATGTAAGACACCTTGTCGCTGATGCCGTATTTGGCGATTGCCGCCAGCGTGTCGCCGCCACCGGCGATGGAAAATGCATCGGAATCCGCAATGGCGCGCGCCACAGTTTCAGTGCCGTGACCGAATTGATCAAATTCGAACACGCCAAGCGGGCCGTTCCAGACAATCGTACCGGCGTTTTTCATGATGTCAGCGAGCGTTGCCGCCGTTTGTGGGCCAATGTCAAAAATCATATCGTCACCAGTAACGTCTTCAGCGCGCTTGGTGGCCGCCGACGTTCTTGCAGAAAATTCTTTGCCACACACCACATCGACTGGAATCGGCACCGCCGCGCCGCGTGCGGCCATCATCTCGATGATGGCGTTTGCCTCATCGACGAGCGTCGGCTCAGCCAACGATTTACCGATGGGCAGGCCTTTAGCCAATAAAAAAGTATTGGCGATGCCGCCGCCGACCACGAGCTGGTCCACTTTTTCAGCGAGCGATTTGAGTATTGATAATTTGGTGGAGACTTTCGAGCCGGCGACGATGGCGACCATTGGCCGCTTCGGCGTTTTGAGCGCGGCACCGAGCGCGTCCAGTTCAGCGGCCAGCAATGGTCCTGCGCAGGCAATGCGCGCGTATTTGGCGATGCCGTGGGTGGTGGCTTCGGCGCGGTGCGCGGTGCCGAATGCATCATTCACATACACATCGCACAACGCGGCCATTTTTTGGGCGAGTGCGTCGTCGTTTTTCTTCTCACCAATGTTCACGCGACAGTTTTCGAGCAAAACGACATTGCCTGATGCCACCGTCACACCGTCAATCCAGTTCGCAATCAACGGCACATCACGCCCCAATAATTCGCTCATGCGTTTTGCGATGGGTGCCAGCGAATCTTCGGATTTGAATGCGCCCTCGGTTGGTCTGCCCAAATGTGAAGTCACCATCACCGCAGCACCTTTGTCGAGCGCGTATCGAATCGCCGGCAGTGAAGCGCGAATACGCGTGTCGTCGGTGATGTTGCCCGCATCGTCCTGCGGCACATTCAGATCGGCGCGGATGAAGACGCGTTTATTTTTTAGTTCAAGGTCGGACAGCCGGATGAATGCCATTGCTATTTCATCGCTCCACTATTGATTCGAAATTATTCGGCCGCATTTGCTCACTTGCTCATTTGTTCCGGCACGCTTCCATTTCCTGAATCGCGGTACGCATCAAATCAGCGCCTTGCTGTACTTTTTGGGTGGTGGCGTCACCGGAAACGCCGGTCTCTTTCTGGAACATGCTGAAGGCCTCGATTGAAGCCGCCATGGCAGACTGCAAGGTGGTGCGCGCCGCACCGGTGCAGGCGTCGACCTCAACCGTATCGGCCTCGGTTTTGATGGTTTGCAGCTTTTTCAGTGGTGCCGCGATATCGCTGCGTGCTGTGCTGCTGGCTTGGCTCAGTGCGTCTGAAAAGCGCGTACTGACCACGCGCAGGGCATCAACGTTGCGCTGCCTAAACTCATTGGCGCGACCCTTTTCGAACGCCTCGTCAACGGCCGCTTTTTGCGTCGCGAGCCGACCTGCGATCGCACGATCATCATTCCTTGCTGCCTCCGACGCGCTCTCAACGCGCACTTCGCTCTTGGGTGCCGCCGCTGGTTTACAACCGAATAGCGTTGCCACCAACAAAATTGCAACCACGCGAAAAATGGTTTTCATATGTCCTCCCGTTACCGCGGATTATTGCTTGATGGGGTTCCGCCAGCGAGCGCGTCGGTAGTCTTCTTTCGCCCAGGTGAATTTTTCCGCATCTCCTGCAACTCATCGCAAAGTTTGCCCGCAGTGCGGACAAACAAAAAAGGGAATACCGCATGCAACATCGCCGCAATGCCACCAACCGCCATTTTGATGCCGAACCGCAGCGCAAAAGCCAAATGCTCCCAGTAAGTCTCGTTCACGCTCGTTGGATGTGTGGTGAAAGGATTGCTCATGGCTTCATCCTCGCGCGACTTCAATATCCGAAAATAATTTGAGGCCAATCACGCCCCCCACGATCAGCAAAATGCAGACGATGCGCGCCACCGATTTCGATTCGCCAAATAAAATCATTCCGCCGATTGCAGCACCCACCGCGCCGATACCGACCCACACCGCGTAGCCGGTACCGACCGGGATGGTTTTAATCGCGATCGCCAGCAGCCACACGCTGGCAGCCATCGCGCCAATCGTGATCGTCGAGGCGACCGGCTTGGTGAAGCCTTCGGTGTATTTAATGCCAAGCGCCCAGACGACTTCGAAGCAACCGGCGACGATGAGGCAAATCCAGGGGGTGGCCATGTTCATTGAAGAGAAAAGACCGCGAACTACTTCGCCGCCATCAATGCGACCGTGGTGTCCAGCATGCGATTGCTGAAACCCCATTCGTTGTCGTACCAGCTCGTCACCTTGACCAGACGGCCAGAGACTTTTGTCAGTGTCGCGTCAAACGTGGACGAGTGTGCATCGTGATTGAAATCGACCGATACCAGGGGACCCGTGTTGTAAGCCAGAATGCCTTTCATGCCGGGCATTTCTGATGCGGCCTTCATGATGGCGTTGACTTCGTCGACTGTCGTGTCCCGTGCCGCGATAAAGCAGAGATCGACAATTGAAACATTGATGGTCGGCACGCGAATCGCGAAGCCATCGAGCTTGCCGTTGAGCTCCGGCAACACCAGACCGACAGCCGCAGCCGCACCGGTCTTGGTCGGAATCATGCTCATCGGCGCCGAGCGCGCGCGGCGCAGGTCTTCGTGCATCACATCGGTGAGTACTTGATCGTTGGTGTAGGAATGCACCGTCGTCATCAGGCCATTCACCAAGACGATTTTGTCGTGCAATTGTTTTACTAAAGGTGCCAGACAATTGGTGGTGCAGGACGCGTTCGAGATCACCGTCATCGCCTGCGTGAGCACGTTGTGGTTTACGCCGTAGACGATGGTCG
>JANMPY010000254.1:0-1731 GCA_031370095.1 Betaproteobacteria bacterium | reverse complement strand
ACCTCTTTTCGCGATCGCCACGCTCCTCATTGGCTTGTTTGCAGCGGGCTCTGCCCATGCGCTATTCAAGTGTGTGGACGAAAAAGGCGTGACTCACTACGGCGATACGATGCCGCCGCAGTGCGCCAAAAAACCCGTGGTCGAAATGAGCCCGCAAGGCAGCACGGTACGGAAATTCGATGCGCCGCTCACGCCCTAACAACTAAAGGCGATTGATGAGGACAGGGTTCGCAACAAGGATAAAACTGATCGCATGGCACTGCAAAAACTGCGCGACAACGCGCTGCTCTTGACCTATGGCGCCGAACGTGAATTTGACATCGCACGCGACAAAGAGATCGCCTATCTCGACTCGCGCCGCGAAACGCTGTCGTCGCGCACCGGTGACGTCGACAAAAACCTGACCAAACTGAACAACGACATGGAGTTTTATCAGGCCGGCAAAAGTAAAACATCCAAAGTCAAGGCGGCGCCGCCACAGCTCGTGCAAGACCACAGGCGCGCCGAGAACGAGGCCACAGGCCTGCGCACCGAGCTCGAAAAAATCGACAAAAACAAAACGGAAATTCGCGCGCGTTACGATGGCGAGAAGGCACACTGGAAACGCCTCAAGGGCGGCATGCCCGCCGGTACATTGCTTGACGAACAGGGAAATGTTGCGGCCACGCCGGAGCTACGCAGCCAGATCGTTGGCCAATCGCAAGTCATTCCCGGTCGACCCAAAGGCATCGCCAACTGCGAGAATAAAGTCTACGAATGTACGCTGGGAATTTTCTACCTCTGCCGGGGACCGAATGTTGGCGGTCCGGGTGTCAACCAGAAGGCGGTCAAGTGCATGGAAGACCGGCGCTAGAGGCAAATTTTCGCACGAAGAAATAAAACGCTCCCGGTCACTGCACCGGTCGATTTCGTCAGTGCCTTGTTCGTTCTATTCCAGGAAATTCGTGTACGTACCCATCCATTTCAACGAAGCTGACCGGGATCGCATTGCTGCGCTGATCCGCGATTTTGGTTTCGCCACGCTGATTTCCACGACGACCGATGGCCCACAGGTGACGCACGCGCCGCTGCAACTTGATCGTCATCGCGACGTGTTGATCGGCCACATCGCGCGCGCCAACCCGCATGCGGCGGCGTTGCAAAACGGCGCGGCTATGCTGGCGATTTTTCACGGGCCGCACAGCTATGTGTCACCGACCTGGTACGTCGATGAAAATTCACGCGTGCCAAACGTGCCGACGTGGAATTACGCGGCTGTTCACGTCACCGGCACGGTGACCCGACTCGACGACGACCAGGCAAAGTGGAAAATCGTCAGCGAGCTGGCCGCACAATATGAAGCCAGATCGGCGTCGCCGTGGGATCCGCGCGGCCTAGACGCGCATGCAGGCAAACTCAATGCGATTGTCGGCTTTGAAATCACGATTGAGAAAATCGAAGCGAAATTTAAGCTATCGCAGAATCGTTCGGTACAGGATCAGGAAAGCGTGATTGCCCGATTGGACTTGAGCGAATCGTCTGAGGCGCGGGCGACAGCGGTAATGATGCGGGAGAATTTGTCGCGGAAGTAACTTGTGCCGACGCTTGATGTTAACCAATACTCGGTGCGGCCTCCGCGTGCGCCGCGCGTACCGCTTGTGTGACCGGCTCACCAACAGGCGGCGATTCGAATCCACCTTTGGCCGACTTATTGACGAGGCATTCACCGCGTGCGGCACCAACACCGAACGC
>JANMPY010000034.1:0-4961 GCA_031370095.1 Betaproteobacteria bacterium | reverse complement strand
CCATGAGTTTATCGACCCGAACAATTACTATCGCTTCGCCTGATGCCATAAGCGCGCACGACCCAGCGCGACTGCGGTAGCCGACCGTATAAAACGATAGAACTACTTATAACCCGGTCGTCCCGGCGAAGGCCGGGATCCAATTTTTGTGGTTTTCTTGCGGGCTTAAAAAATTTGGATCCCGGCCTTCGCCGGGACGACAGGGTTATAAGAAGTTCTATCGTTTTATACGTTCGGCTACCGCAGCCGCGCTGGGTCGTGCGCCCTTATGGCTTCAGGCGAAGCGATAGAAATAGTTCTGGTCGATAAACTCATGGTCATCGACAACGTGTCGAATCACATGAAGCCGCAGCAATGTTTGACCCAATGAGATGGATTCAGTCTGCGTAAGTTCGAATTTTTCCTGTAACCACGCGGCGGCTTCGCTACCGACAAAGCAATGCGGAAAAGACTTGCCGCGATAGGTGCGATCCTTGACCTTGAAACCGTCACGACCCCGGATGGCAAACACCACATCCTTCAGCTTCAGCGCGCGCAGATGATCGGTCCGTAAACTGAACCGATAAAAAAAATTGGCGTCCTCAAAGTCATGCTCGCGCGCCACGTGATAAAAAACACCCAGCGTATGCAATAGCCTGCCAATTGCACACGACGTCGCCCGCGATCTGCCCGTTACACGCATCAATACATCGACCGCCTCGTTACCAACGAAGCAGTTGCCATAGTGCTTGAGACGATAACTGCGGGGTCGAACGTCGAATCCACCTGTCTCGCTGATGGAGGCAAGCAGTTTTTCCAGTGGCATGCCGATGGCCTTTAGTTTGATCAGCGTCGCGTGCGCTTCCGCCATCACCGGCATCTGCTCGATTTCGGCATTCAAAACGCGCAGCGTAGTGGATATTTTCTCTACATCCAGCACCGCATCGCTATCATTTACGATCATTGCAAGTAGCGGGCAAAGTGTTTCTTCAATGCGAAGATGCGACGCCTGCGGAAATAACCCGGCCGCCCGGTAAGATTTAACCCACGCCGCCTCATCCGGAAAAATGACCAGGCGATCCGACAGCGTCGCAATGACGCGCAACTTCGGAAATCGCTCGTTAAGGTGCATTAGAACAACGTCCGGGCCATTACCTTCTGCGGCGAGCGACGCCAGATCGACAACCAGCACCGGATGCGCATGCTGCGCGTAACGCAGGGCTTCGATTTGAGCCGGCAACGATTGCTCGTGATTAAGCACATTGACAGACATTCCCACTGCCACCATTGCTCCGCGCATTAGTTTCTCTTGTCCAGTGTCTGATTGCGCAAGGAAGATGGTGTGGTCGGACAGGCGCGCCATGTTGATCCAAAAATTAAGATGTGAAAAGAAACATATTAGCCGAACTTGCGGTGCGAAACTTACACTGGCCATCAGGGCATAAACATGGACCACGCAGTTGAATTTGTCGGCGTACTTTTTGTGGTGACACAGCGATAGAGCCATGTAACAAGTTCGATTGCAGTCAGGGGGACCACCGATTACGCCGCGAAATCATATAAAACTCTAATATCAGCGCGCCTTTCAGAGGCAAAACGCTCCGTGATCCTCTCCCACACTAGAGTTTCGCATTTTTAGGCATAATCTATGCACCCGTACCATCCCCCAATCGCGGTTTGCATTTTCATGCACCGATTCTCACATCCGGCTAACATGACGTTGCGTACAAATCTGATGGCAGCATCAACCGTTTCCCGTGAGCGACAACCGAGTTGATGTCACAACAAAATAATCAGGAGCACTCATGAAAAGTTTTGATGAAGCTGATGACCCGCGTCGCCGCGTGCTGATCCAAGCACTCGCCG
The DNA here is from genome assembly GCA_031370095.1 of Betaproteobacteria bacterium. Classification (GTDB taxonomy): domain Bacteria; phylum Pseudomonadota; class Gammaproteobacteria; order Burkholderiales; family Usitatibacteraceae; genus UKL13-2. Next base: position 3,116 of record JANMPY010000034.1, on the reverse strand, counting down.
CTGGCGTGTTTGCGACCGGACTGCCCGAGGCGAACGCGCAGGGCTTCAGCATATTCGGCAATAAGCCTGCAAAGCTGCCGCCGACACAATCGATCTACCGGATATCTGGTCAAGCAACGGTCAACGACAAGCCCGCGACACTGCAAACGGCGGTGGCACCGGGCGATACGGTGGAGACGACCAAGGGCAGCGAGATCATTTTTGTCGTCAACAGCAATTCGATGATCCTGCGCGGCGGCAGTAAAGTCATCATCGAAGCCGAGAAAAAAACCACCACCTCGCTCATCATCAGCGGCTTGAGATTGCTGACCGGCGCATTGCTCTCGGTGTCGCGCAACACACCGATGCGGGTGCGCTCACCAAACGCGACCGTCGGCATCCGCGGCACCGGCTTTTACATGGAAGTCGAGCCGGAGCAGACCTACTTTTGTACGTGTTACGGCATTACCGAAGTCGAATCCAACGCCGACCCGGAAAACAAAGAAACCATCATGGCCAAAGCGCACGACCGCCCGGTCTATATTTTGAGCAACGAGGCCAAAGGCAAGAACATCCGCAACGCGCCGTTCATCAATCACACCGATCAGGAGCTCGCGTTGATTGAGACCTTGGTCGGGCGTGAACCCGCGTTTGTCTTTTCCAAAGAAGCCTACACGGCTCCCAGACGTACGTATTGATAGGGCACACGGCGCTGCGGGCCTGGCTAATCGCCAAGCGTGGAAATAATTGCAACATCCTGAATTGCCAACTGCAGCAAAACCTTCAGACGAAAAAAAGCCCCGCAAAAATTTGCAGGGCTTTTTCGTTTTAGAACGAATCTACTGAATTACTTCTTCGGCGCGTCTGCTTTCGCGTCGTCTTTTTTCATTGGCTTGTCTGATTTCACGTCGCCTTTGGCTTTAGCCGCTTTGTCCATCTTGGCTTGCTTGGCAGCTTCAGCTTTGGCTTTTTTGTCTTCCGCAGCTTTCATGGCTTTGTCCGCTTTTTCTTTCTTAGCGGCTTCCGCTTTGGCTTTCTTCTCTGCTGCCATCGCTGCTTTTTTCTCTGCGGCCGTTTCTTTCTTGGCTGGCGCGGCTTCTTTCACGTCAGCTTTTTTAGCGTCGGCGGCCATGGCTTTGTCGGCCTTCTTGGCGGGCATCGCATCTTTCGCAGCGGCGGCTACTGGTGCTGCGGCGGCTTTTGCAGGTGCGGCGGCAGCGGCTACGGGTGCAGCAGCAGCGGCAGCTTTTGCTGGTGCAGCGGCAGCAGGTGCAGCGGCAGCAGGTGCAGCAGCGGCTGGCTTGGCATCAGCTTTCTTTTCGACAACTGCGGTGGTCTTGCCCGACAAGGTTGCGTCTGCGCCCATTGCCTTCAGGGTGCCTTCACCGATACCTGGAACTTTGTCGATGTCGGCCATCGATTTGAACGGGCCATTTTTGGTGCGGAAATCAATGATGGCTTGCGCTTTGACTTCGCCAACGCCTTTTAAGGTCATCAGTTCGTCTTTGGTTGCGGTATTCACATTCACAGCAGCGAATGCGATTGAGATCGACGCAAAAAACGCGGCGACAGTGGCGAGGATTTTCTTCATAAATACTCCATGAGTGAGTGAGATAAAAACATGCTTTGCCCCGACTGCCTCGCCTCGTGGTGACAAGCGCGTGCTTCGGTGCGGTTCTTTTTTCGCTGATCGTTACAACCCGTTACACGAACCGCACTGGCTAAAACGAGCACTGGCTGAAGTGGTTGACATGGTTGACGCTGATCGCCGCGCGCAGAGATATTTTTCTCCTTGGCTGCAACAGCGTGGCAGAAATAAATGCTGCTCCCCGACTGCGCAAAAACATTCGCAGCATTTGCATTTGGGGAGCTCCCACCAAACGCAAATCTAACGAACCTCATGATTATATGTAAGTTTTTGCGAAAAGACCAGCGCATCGACCATATTTGCGCGCCCGTTCAGCGAAAGTTCCCCAAGAGTATCTGAAGGACTAATTGCCCTGCGCTGCCAGCTTAGGAATATAGCGTGAGACGCCCTCTTCCACGGTCAGAAACTTCGCATCGTATCCGGCAGCACGCAGATTAGTGAGATCGGCCTCGGTGAAGCTTTGATATTTTCCTTTCAGTGCTTCCGGAAACGCGACGTACTCAATCAAATTCTGCGTCTTCATTTCTTCCAGCGTAAACGCGGATTTGCCGTCGAGCGCGCGACAGGCGTTGAGGCTGGCAACCGCGACATCGTTAAACGTTTGGCTGCGACCGGTGCCGAGATTAAAAATTCCTGAGACGTTTTCGTTGTCCAGAAAATGCAGATTGACTTTGACGACATCTTCAATCGAGACAAAGTCGCGCCGTTGCTCGCCGTTGGCGTAACCATCGGTGCCTTCAAAAATTTTGATCTTGCCGGTGGCGCGATATTGATTGAAAAAATGAAACGCGACCGACGCCATGCGGCCTTTGTGTGATTCACGCGCGCCATAAACATTGAAATAACGAAAGCCTGCGATCTGTGCGCTTGCATCGCCCAAGCGCGGCCGCACAGCCTGATCGAACAAGAATTTTGAATAGCCGTAGACGTTCAACGGCGCTTCGCATTCGCGCTTTTCGGAAAATATTTTTCCACCACCATAGACCGACGCGGACGACGCGTAAATGAACGGCACCGCTTCTTCCTGACACCATTCGAGCAGCGACAGCGAATAGCGATAATTGTTGTCCATCATGTAGCGGCCATCGGTTTCCATCGTGTCCGAGCAGGCGCCTTGATGCAGCACGGCTTCAATGTCGCCACCAAGCTCGCCTGATTCCACGACGTCGAGAAAATCTTTCTTGTCAACGTACTCAGCGATTTCGCAATCGACGAGATTTTTGAATTTGTCGGCGCGTGTGAGATTGTCCACGGCAACAATGTCCGTGACACCGCGTGCATTCAGCGCTTTGACGAGATTGCTGCCGATGAATCCGGCTGCGCCGGTAACGATGATGGTCATGTTTTTTCCCGCGAAATTAATTAAGACAAATTCAAGCCAGCGACGAAATCAATTCTTCACGCGATACCGTCGCGGTACCCAGCTTGCCAACGACAACACCCGCTGCGCGGTTGGCGATACGCACCGCGTCGGGCATGTCAACGCCTG
>JANMPY010000245.1:0-10092 GCA_031370095.1 Betaproteobacteria bacterium | reverse complement strand
AAGCTGCACCCGATCGCGCCAATCGAGTTTCGGCACCAGTACCGACTGGAATTTATGGTGCCGCTCAATTGTTGAGTGTGCGGGAACAATAGGTGCCACGTTTTCTTAACAGAAAAGGCTAGATTCCAGGGGAATAAAAGGAACCATGGTCGAATGGCGCTTACTTTAGCGGTCTCCCCGGGGCCGGGCGGGGGCGAATTTTAATTGCGCGGTAACTTGCGCAAAACATGGACCCCGGCCGGCGCCGGGGAGACACAGTTTAAGGTTGCCCGTCGAAGCACCCATTCTCCGTACTGGGGATCCAAAAGCTCTTAAGTAAGTGCCATTCGGGCCATGGTCCATTTCCAGCAGAAAGGAAGCAAACCCTAGCATCCACAAGCATTTCCAAGCAATTTCGGCCTGAAACGCCCGCCAGCACTAGAGTCTTGATGCCTAGACGGAAGAATTGTGTTTGATCCTGTCTACTCCATGCTGCGAGCCTGCCCACTTGAACTCAGGCATCCCAAACGCAAACCCCAGCCTTAGCTGGGGTGTTTTGTTTCTACGGAATAACAGCGTGCGTTTCAACCAGGCAGCACCGGATAGTCCGTGTAGCCTTTCGCACCGGGCGTGTAGAAGGTCGACATATCCGGTGCATTGAGCGCGGCATCTTTTTGCATGCGTGTGACCAAATCCGGGTTGGCCAAAAACGCGCGGGCAAACGCGATCATGTCTGCCTGGCCTTCATCGATTGCAATTTGTGCAGACACCGCATCAAATCCACCGGCAAGGATGAAAGGCCCGTTGAACGCGTGGCGTAATGCGAGCTTGAAGGCGGCGGGTACCGGTGGCGCACCCATGGCCGCATGGTCGAGCACATGCAGATAGGCGAGCTTTAGTGCTGCGAGCTCTTTGACCAATGCGAGGTACTGCGCTTCAACATCGGCGAATGGGCCAGTCGCATTAAAGACACCGTATGGCGAGAGGCGGATGCCGACCCGTTCCGCGCCGATTGCCGCAACCGTCGCCCGGGTGACTTCAAATGTAAAGCGATTGCGCGCCGCGATCGAGCCGCCATAGCCGTCGGTGCGCGTATTGACGTTGGCATTGAGAAACTGCTCGATCAGATACCCGTTTGCAGCATGTAGTTCCACACCGTCGAATCCAGCCTCAATGGCGAGTTTGGCGGCGTTGGCGTACTCATTTACCGCGTGATCGATATCGGCCTGCGTCATTGCGCGCGGCTTGCTATGCGGCAGCATGCCTTTGCTATCGGTGTACATTTCGCCGGGGCAGATCTCATCGGTGGGGCCGACCACCTCGGCGCCCATAGGCAGATTGGCGGCCTGGGTCACGCGACCCGTGTGCATGAACTGGATAAATATCTTTCCACCTTTGGCATGCACGGCATCCGTTGTCAGTTTCCAGCCTGCCACCTGCGCCGCATTAAACAAACCAGGGATTCGCGGATAGCCCAATCCATTTGCGGATGGCGAGGTGCCCTCGGTGATGATGAGGCCGGCGCTGGCGCGTTGGCTGTAGTACTCAGCCATCAGCGCATTGGGGATATTGGCGTCCACCGCGCGGCTTCGTGTCATGGGTGCCATCACAGCACGATTCGTAAGCGCAAGATTGTGCATCGAGTAAGGAGACAAAAGGGTGGTCGGTGACATGGCGGTCCTGTAGAAAATAAGAAAAGGGAAGTGCGGAAAAAGAAGTGAGCGGCGCGTGCAGTGCATTCAGTGGTGCATTAGGGCACGGCGCTGACAAGACGTTGGGGTCGAATTGGCAAATTCAACGGCGAATAACCTCCGGCTATAAAGAACAAACTTGAATGGGTATCAACTGTCACCTATCATTGTTCTTAACCGTGTCGCATATTTGCTTTTCACTCAACGCCACCAAAACATCATGCCCGCAAAGCCCACACGAGCCGCGAAGAACGTAACGAAAAAAACGCGACCACCGCTCCTAGAAAAACTGAGCCTTCACCCGCGCAATCGCCATCGCGGTCGTTACGATTTTGCGCAACTCTCGCAGGCATTACCGACGCTTAAAGATTTTCTGGTCGCCAATCCATACGATGCCAACGAATTGACGATAGCCTTCGCCGACCCCGCCGCCGTGATGGCACTCAATGCCGCGCTATTGAAAGTTTTTTACGCGGTCGAGTCGTGGAGCGTTCCGCCGGGCTACCTGTGCCCGCCCATTCCGGGCCGCGCGGATTATGTGCATCATGTGGCCGATCTGCTCGCGCGAGATCGCAACGGCAATATCCAGCGCGGGCCGGATATTCGGGTGCTCGATATCGGCGTCGGCGCGAATTGCATTTATCCCTTGATCGGCCATCGCGAGTACGGTTGGCGGTTTGTGGGGAGTGATACCGACGCTGTAGCACTCGCCGCCGCGCAACAGATCGTGGATGCAAATGCGGGCTTGGCGGCGGCGATTGAATTGCGGCTGCAAAGCTCAACGCAGAAAATTTTCCAGGGCATTCTCACGCCGGATGATCGCTTCGATTTTGTGTTTTGCAATCCTCCCTTCCACGCCTCCGCGCGCGCAGCCGAAGCGGGCTCTGCGCGCAAATGGAAAAATTTGGGTAAGGGTGGAAATCCCGAATCAAATCCCAAACTGAATTTCGGCGGTCAGGCGGCGGAGCTTTGGTGCGAGGGTGGCGAGGTCGGGTTTGTGTGTCGCATGGTGGCGGAAAGCGCGCAACGGCGATCACAGGTGTCGTGGTTCAGCGCGCTGGTATCGCGAGAGGAAAATCTGCCTGAAATTAATTCGGCCTTGAAAGAAGTGGGCGCGCGCAGAGTTGAAACCATCGCCATGGCGCAAGGCCAAAAGAAAAGCCGCATCGTCGCCTGGCATTTTAGGTGAAGGCTGGCCAAGCATTTTTCCATGAAACCAGTGCCAATACCTGCGTTCACGGATTGGAAGGCCGCCTACGCACCTGAACGTGTATAGAGCAGATCGCCCCAAATGTTGTTAGTCCATGCGCTTTACCGCACAGATTTTGTTGCCAGCAGGATCCCGCAAATAAGCGAGGTATAGTTTTCCCATGCCGCCTTCGCGAATACCCGGTGGATCTTCGCACGTCGACCCGCCATTGGCGACGCCCGCCGCATGCCACGCATCGCCGATCTCCGGGCTATCGACCGCAAAACCAATCGTGCCGCCATTGGCAGCGCATGCTGGTTCACCGTTGATTGGTTTGGTAATCCCGAAAACGCCGGTTTTTGTCCTGTAAAAGACGCGGCCTTTCTCATCAGTTCTGCCGGGCGAGACGCCCAGCGCGCCCATGAGTGCATCATAAAATGTTTTTGAGGCGCTAATATCATTGGCACCAACCATGATGTGGCTGAACATTATTTTTTCCTTTGCGTTGATCACGGGATATTACGATTCTAAAAGAAAGCACGGGTGTTGCAATATCGCATCCCGAATAATTAAAGGGGTCTCGCATTTCTTGAGTTGCGCTGGAAATATCGATCTCGATGTCTTCAGCCTCGAAGGGCGGATTTCTAAATGGTCTATCATGGCCGAATGTCGAAACGAATTCGTCCATGTTCATAAATCGGCGCCTGCTTTTTATTGCAGTCTTTCTGGCGACGTTCGCGTGTGCCATTGCCGCCGTGCCGGGTGATTTTGACCCTAAATTCGGCAAGGGCGGCGTGTTGGATCTGAGCGAGGCATCGAGCCGACGCATTCCTGTGCCCAATCTCAACTCATTTACGCCGGGGAGCGGAAGTACGGTTGTATTCAGTCCGGACGGCAGTATTTACATTGGTGGCGGATTTCCCGGCTCGTCTTTTGTCGCTCGTGTGTTGCGCGACGGCACGTTGGATCGTTCGTTCAGCGCAGGCGGGGTATTGTTGCGCACCGGTTTTCTGACTAACGCGTCAACTACCGATACGATTTCCGTTCTGCCGTCGGGCAGGATCGTCACCAGCGATGTATTCCGCCATTTTTGCGGCTTCCTTTGCCCACCGGGAACGCCCGACTCCGGCCGCCTTGCGGATTCGTTTGCGGAATCCGGCACGCAGGCTGCCCGTTTTGTGGACGGAATTCCGGTACAACGCGGCCGCGACGTAGTTACCGCAGCTGCGGTATTCAAGGACGGCGGTGTAGTCGCACTCAATCGTTTTGGTAGTGGAATGGGTACCCAGGCATCGCTCCTCAACGTTGCGGCGCTTCGTGGCAACGGGGAGCGCGACTTAGCGTTCGAGCGTAATGCGGGCAGCGCGATCTCATGCGCCGTAAAAGACGGTCTCTGGAGAATCATCGCGAGCGTCGACGCACAAGACCGGCTGGTGGTCGCGTTGGGGCAGGTCGATGACGTGACGGGCATCCGTTTTACGACCTGCGTGGTTCGACTGAATCGCGATGGTCTGCGCGATACGACTTTCGGCGTTGACGGCATCGTCACCTTTTCCGATGCCATCACTCCCTTGTACATGCCTGCGGGAATCGCATTTTCCGCCGAGGGCGGCATTCGCCTTGCATTGACGCCGGGTTCAGGACAAGCTGTGCGTGGATCGGCCAAGGCGGGGCAGATCCGCCTGACAGCGGCTGGACTGCCGGATGGCCGGTTTGCCGATGGAGCGATCGTTGTGTTCGATACGCCGCTTGCAAGCAACATTGTCGCTATTCAGCCATTGGCCGATGGAAGTACTGTGGTGGCTGGATATCTCGCAGGCGCCGACAGGTTTTCAACTCCGGCACGCCCAGCCGTCGCACGCATGGCCGGATCGGTGCCGGACAAGAATTTCGGTCCGTCGGGCAGCGGTGTTGTGTCTCTCTTCAATATCGAACTCGGCGTGTTGATTGCTCCGGGGGTGGCCGCTGTTTCCGGAACAGACGGCGGCGTCTTTGTGTTGAGCGCCACCGGCACACAGTTGGTCAAGCTGCAAGGCTCGCCTGCCCCGGCTACCCCGCGTTACGATGGGCTGTGGTGGCGTTCGCCGGGAGACGTTGAATCGGGCTGGGGCCTCAATCTCACCCATCAGGGCGAAATCCTCTTTGCAACGTGGTTTACCTATGATCTCGACGGTAGCGGAATGTGGCTGGTGATGCCGAGGGGGGAGCGGATCGGCGAAGCGAAGTTCCAGGGGCCGCTCTACCGCACCACGGGTCCGGCGTTCAACCAGCCGTTTAATCCGGCGTTGTTCAAAGCCACCGAAGTAGGCGCAGCGACACTCGATTTCAGTGATACGAACAACGGTTTATTTACCTACCGCGTGAACAATGTCACGCAATCGAAGCCGATCACACGCCAGATATTTGGTGCCCTGCCGGTTTGCACCACCGGGAGTTCGCCAGTGGTCTTGGCAAACTATCAGGGCCTGTGGTGGAATGCGCCGGAGAATTCTGAGTCAGGCTGGGGCATCAACCTTATCCACCAGAGCGATACGCTTTTTGCCACATGGTTTACCTACGATGCAGGCGGCAAAGGCATGTGGCTGGTCATGAGCAACGGTGCGCGGACCGCCTCCGCGACACCAACCTATCGCGGCGCGCTCTATCGCGCCCGCGGCCCCTCGTTCGATGTAAATCCGTGGCTCCCGAGTCAGGTCTCGTTAACCGCCGTCGGCACCGCGTCCTTCTCCTTTCCTGATGTAAATACGGCGCAGTTCGATTTTGTGGTGGAAGGCCTTTCGCAGCGCAAACAACTGATCAGGGAAATATTTGCTTCGCCACCCAGTATTTGTCGTTAGGCCAAACCGTGAAACAATTATGCCTAGTCGGCATTTCTTGAATTAAAAAAGTCGACAAGTCGGGGCACCGGAGAACCAAACGCGCCAGGTATGAAGCCTTGCAATGTGGCTATTGGCTCGACGGCGAGGAACGCAATCAGAATTTTTGCAGACGCTACAATTCAGGCGGCGCTGGAGATTTTCTGTCGGCAATGGATCCAGCACGATGGCTTTTATTTTTTCATTTGTGTTGATTTTGCCGAACGCCTCAAAATCAGACCGGCCACGCTCGATATATTTTTTGCTGAAAACAAACACCCATGTACCCCGAAGACTTGGAAAAACTCGTTACATGGAAAATGCCCTTCGGCAAATTCAAGGGCCGCCTGCTCGCCGATTTGCCCGGCAACTATCTGCACTGGTTTGCACGCAAGGGATTTCCCGAAGGTGAGCTCGGGCGTCTGCTTGAACTGATGCGCGAGATCGATCACAATGGTCTGTCGTCGTTGCTCGATCCACTGCGGATTCGTTAGTTTGCAACGCAACGGACCATGGTCAGTTGGGCGAACGGGAACTAAAGGAGCCGTGGTCACTTTTCACAGCACAGGAACGCGCAGATCGCCATTTGGCGAGCCTTTCCGGCCATTTTCGGCCTGAACACCGCGCCAATTAAAGAGTTTCAACATCAAGTTCAAGTATTGCCGCGCCATACCGAAGCGCGCCAGTCAGACACTACTTTTCCAATCAAACAACAATGACGCCACAAGCAAACCGCGCCACTATTTCTCATCTTCGCATCGCCACCATCGATGATTTGAATGCCATCGTCGACGTCACCAACCGCGCCTTTCTCGCCGAGCAGTTTTGCGTGACCGGTGATCGCACGGATGCCGCCGACATCCGTCACCGATTCGCCACCGGCATTTTTTTCGTGATCGACGATCCGTCAAATCGCAGCCGCCTGCTTGGTTCGGTGTTTTGCTCGGTTGAAAATTCGCGCGGCTATCTAGGGCTGCTGTCGGTTAATCCTGACGCGCAGGGACAGGGACTTTCACGCACGCTGGTTGCGGCGGTAGAGCAGCATTGCCGACACGCAGGCTGTCATTTTCTCGACATCACCGTCGTCAATGTGCGCAACGAGCTGTTTCCGTTCTATGCCAAGCTGGGTTTTGCGGCATTTGATGTCTTGCCGTTTCCGGTGCCGGAACGGGCACGGCAACTATTGCATCTCGTCAAGATGACCAAGCCACTGCTTTTACCTGAGCGAATGACGCCTGTACCGTAGCCAAACTGACCGCCTTGGTCAGACGCTACAAGTTGAAACGCCAAACACTGTTGCTTTACTCGCTGCTACCCCCGGCATGCGGCTCTGACCCGTATCAACCAGCCGCCACCGATAGCCACGCAATCCATCGCGTCATCAAATCATTGCGCATGGCCATCGTTGCGCGCGACAAGCCAAGCTTGCAAACGCACGTGAAAAGCGACCAGAGGCCGTCATGGCATTCGTTTCACTCATCCCGCGAAAACCGGATATCCCCGTAGTAGGCACTGGTATGTGACGCGGTCGAATTCGAATCCGTCATCACGCCAACAAAAATGATTGGTCCCGGTGACTCTCCAAACAGGCGTTCGTAATCCTGTTTTACGTTGCGCTGAAAATTAATCCATTGTCCAAGCCGTTGCGGACCTGATTCCACGACGAGCATTTTCGCGCGTGAGGTTCTTGAATTGTCGAGCACGGTCTCAGGTGGAAGCTTGTTTTCCCAGATGTACTGGATGGTTGCGTACGGCATTTCGCGCCCGCTGAAAAGTTTCACGGTCTCCGCGAGTGCGCTGTCTTCGAAATCGAACTTGGATTTGTCACCATCGAAAGCGACGATCACGCGTACCGGTGAGTCATCGCCGGTACGGGTGGCGTTGTCGGCATCGGCGATCAACTGCGGGACTTTCCAGCGCCAATGCAGATGCGGATATTCCGCAGCGGCGAATGACATTGGCTGCAACAGGCCGGACGCTGATTGCGTCGCATCGGCTTCCAGCACGCGCTCGCCTTCGTGTTCGACGATGCGATATTTGGTGCGTGCCAGAAAACGCGACAACAGCCACGGCTCCCAGGCCGCCGGCGCAGTTTCACCGATGGGCGTCAGCGAGAATGGCTGCACGGCGGCGAACGGCAACGACACTCCACGTGGCACGGTCGGCGTGATGAATTGCGCGCAACCTGCCAGTGCAAGCATGCTGCAAACAAATATTGCCCGCGCCGATCCTCGCCTTTGCGCCCCCCCTAGTGCCACATATTTCATGATCTTCACTTTCCCGCGCCGAAAAATCCAAGCAATGATTTTTTATTCTGAACTCGCAATCAACGCTGCATTGCCGCCTGCTGCCGCAGTATTGACCGTAAACGTGCGCTCCGACGCAAACCGGAACAAATAATGTGGTCCGCCAGCCTTTGGCCCGGTGCCGCTCAAGCCTTCGCCACCGAATGGCTGCACTCCTACGACAGCGCCAATCTGGTTTCGGTTCACATACACGTTGCCGACGCGGGCTCTGGCGCGAATGGCGCGAATGGTTTCCTCGATTCGCGAATGGATGCCGAGCGTGAGCCCAAAGCCGCTGGCGTTGATCGCATCAACCACGTCCATCAATTGCTCCGCCTCGAACGGCAGCACATGCAGCACCGGACCGAACACTTCGCTTTTAATGTCATCAAACGATTCAATCGCGAACGCGCACGGCGCAAAGAAATGGCCTGGCGGAATATCGCGCGGCAATCGCGTCTGGCCAATTGCCTTGAAGTGCTGCGACATGCGCTCGCGGTGTGCGACCAACATGTCAAACGCCTCGCGGTCGATCACCGGCCCGATGTCGGTATCGAGCAGTGCCGGATTGCCCAATCGCAATTCCTGCATCGCGCCATCGAGCAATGTGGCGACGCGCGGAAAAATATCTTTTTGCACGCACAGAATGCGTAGCGCCGAGCAGCGCTGCCCCGCGCTGTTGAACGCGGAGGCGACGACGTCGTTGACGATTTGTTCGGGCAGCGCGGAGGAATCCGCGATCATCGCGTTCAAGCCGCCAGTCTCGGCGATGAATGGAATGATCGGCCCGCTGCGGGCAGCCAGACTGCGATTGATCGCCTGCGCGGTCGACGTGCCGCCGGTAAACACGACACCAGCGACGCGCAAATCAGCAACCAGTTGCGCGCCGATGATTTCACCGCGACCGGGAAGCAGCGCAATGGCGTCCTTTGGCATTCCCGCCTCGAGCAGCAACTTCACGGCTTCAAAGGCGATGATCGGCGTTTGCTCGGCGGGCTTCGCAACGACCGCATTGCCAGCAGCGAAGGCCGCAGACATTTGGCCCATGAAAATTGCCTGCGGAAAATTCCACGGCGAGATTGAGGCGAATACGCCACGACCATGCAGCGATAATTCATTGCTCTCGCCGGTCGGACCTGGCAACAAATGTGCGGCCGAAAAATGCGCACGCGCGAGTGCCGCGTAGTAGCGACAAAAATCCACGGCCTCACGAACCTCACCCAGCGCGTCCGGCAAGGTCTTGCCCGCCTCCATCACGCACAGCGCCATAAAAAATGCGTGACGCTCTTCGAGCAAATCGGCAGCGCGCTCCAATACCAGCGCGCGATCCTCAGTATCCATGCCGGGCCATTTTGATCCGATGTCGAGCGCCAGGTTCAGGAGTTGCCCGTCCGCTTCCTCCACCGTGCCAATTTTCTCGAGCGTGGTGGGACTCACCGTGTCAATCGCTGCACCGCGCATCGCTTCGCCTGCGATGAGCGGCTGTGCGACAAAATCCTTGCGCGCCAACGTGGTTGCCATCGCGGCATTCAGGACTTCGGTGGCGGCGACATCGGCGAAACTGAATCCGCTGGAATTGAACCGGCTCACGTCGGCCGCCATAAAAAGATTTCGCGGGCGCGCCAATTTCGCATTTGCTTTATGCGGATTACGTTCGCACGCGGCGACCGGATCATTGATGACATCTTCGATCGACACATCGGGGGCGGCGATGCGGTTCACGAACGACGAGTTGGCACCGTTCTCCAGCAGGCGACGCACGAGGTAAGGCAATAAATCTTCATGCGTGCCCACCGGCGCATAAACGCGACACGCCGCGCCGTGACCCGACACCACTTCTTCGTAGAGCTCCATGCCCATGCCGTGCAGGCGCTGGAATTCGAATTGTTTTTTATTTTCGTCCCCCCGCGCGCGCTCAAGAATGGTCGCAACCGTGTGCGCATTGTGGGTGGCGAACTGACCGTAAAAAACATCAGGCCGCGCCAACATTTTTGCCGCACAGGCTAGATACGAGACATCGGTATTGGCTTTGCGTGTGAACACCGGATAATCGCTAAAGCCCTGCATCTGCGCACGCTTGATTTCGGTATCCC
>JANMPY010000207.1:0-4810 GCA_031370095.1 Betaproteobacteria bacterium | reverse complement strand
GCCATGGGTGGCGTGCTGTTTATTGACGAAGCCTATTATCTTTACCGACCGGAAAACGAACGTGACTATAATCAGGAAGCAATCGAAATTCTGCTGCAGGTGATGGAGAACCAGCGGGACGACATCGTCGTCATACTCGCCGGCTACAAGGACAGAATGGCGCGCTTTTTCGAATCCAATCCCGGCATGTCGTCCCGCGTTGCGCATCACATCGAATTTCCGGACTACAGCCCGACCGAGCTCACCGAAATCTCAGCGTCGATGCTCAAGGACATGCAGTACCAATTCGATCCGGCGGCGAAAGAAGTATTCGTTGAGTACCTGAATAAACGCATGGCATTGCCGCATTTTGCCAATGCCCGCAGCGTTCGCAATGCGCTTGATCGCGCACGTTTGCGTCACGTCTCGTGTTTGCTCGCCAATCCCGGTGCGCCGGTCAGCGATGAGTCGCTCAGCACCATCACGGCGGCCGATCTGCTCGCCAGTCGGGTTTTTTCTGACGCTGAAAAAAGCGGCACCTGAGATGTTGCGCGCACTGATATTTGATGTCGACGGCACACTCGCCGATACCGAGGAGCTGCATCGTCAGGCGTTTAACGCCGCCTTCATGGAGATGGCGCTCGACTGGGAATGGGGACACGAGCAATACAAAAAACTACTGGAAGTGTCCGGCGGAAAAGAACGTATCGGGCATTACCTCGAATCGCTGCATCTCGCACCAACGAAAGCGCGCGCGCTGCTGGAATGCATCCCGATGATTCACCGCACCAAGACGCGCATCTACAAGGAATTGATCGAGGGCGGGCACTTGTCGTTTCGCCCCGGAGTCAAACGTTTGCTAAGCGACGCACGCGAGGCAGGATTAAAACTCGGTCTTGCCACCACCACGACGATGGACAATGTCCACGCCTTACTCGATTCTGCGCTGGGTGCGCGCGGTGCCAACTGGTTCGATGCGGTCGGTGCGGGCGATGTGGTTGAACACAAGAAACCTGCCCCGGATATTTACCATCTGGTGCTCAGCACCTTGCGCGTGCCACGCCATGAGTGTGTCGCCTTCGAAGATTCGGTCAATGGCTTGCGCGCTGCAAAAGCTGCCGGGCTGTTTACCATCGTGACACCGACGCAATGGAACCGTGATCACGATTTCACCGGGGCTGACTTGGTGGTGGCAAGCCTCGATGACGCGTTAGGCTCCGCACTGACACTGCAGAAAATTGACCAGCTGTTGTCTGCTGCGCAAACGACCACCCCTGCCCACGCTGGAAAAAATCCATGAGCATTCGCATCGCACCCAGCATTCTCTCGGCGGATTTTTCCCGGTTAGGTGAAGAGGTGCGCGCGATCGAGGCGGCCGGTGCAGACCTCGTACACTTCGATGTGATGGACAACCATTTCGTCCCCAACCTGACGATTGGTCCGTTGATCTGCGAAGCCATCCGGCCTCACGTGAAGATCGGTATCGACGTTCACCTGATGGTCGAGCCGGTTGATGCCTTGGTGCCTCTGTTTGCAAAAGCCGGTGCCAACATCATCACCTTCCACCCGGAAGCAAGTCGCCACATTGATCGCACCCTTGGGCTCATTCGCGATAACGGCTGCAAGGCGGGGCTGGTGTTCAACCCGGCCACGCCGCTCGACTATCTCGACTACGTGATGGACAAGCTCGACATCATTTTGCTGATGAGTGTGAATCCCGGTTTTGGTGGCCAGAAATTTATTCCCTCGACACTCGCAAAATTAAAAGCCACACGTGCGCGCATCGATGCGCATAAGGCGGCTGGTGGAAACGAGATCTGGCTCGAAGTCGATGGCGGCGTCAAGGCGGACAACATTGCGGCAATCGCTTCTGCCGGTGCGGATACCTTTGTTGCAGGCAGCGCGGTATTTGGGGCAGCCGATAATGACGGCGGCTATCGCGGCATTATTCAAAAACTCAAAACGACAGCGACTGCACGGTAGTTCCCGCACTACCAACAATGACCCCGGAGAATGCGATGACCAGCGCTTCAACAGACATCCGCCGTTATACCCTTACCCAATTCCTGATCGAGGAGCGGCGTCGCTTTCCGAATGCCAGCGGCGACTTCAACAGCCTGATTCTGGACATTGCGATCGCCTGCAAGCGAATCGCGCGCACGGTGGCGTTCGGTGCGTTGGGTGAATCGGGCGAACTGGGCGAACTGGGCGATGGTGTCAGTAACGCCGCTGTGGTGGGCGGTGCGGTCAACGTTCAAGGCGAAACCCAGAAACGACTGGACGTGATCGGTAATGACACCTTCATCAAGATGACCGAGTGGGGAGGCCATCTCGCCGGGATGGCATCGGAAGAAATGGAGCAGCCTTATCGGATTCCGCCGCAGTGTCCCAAGGGCAAATATCTGCTGGTGTTTGACCCGCTGGATGGCTCATCAAACATCGATGTCAACGTGTCCGTGGGCAGTATTTTTTCAGTGTTGCGCGCGGCGGTGGCCGGACGCGATGCGGTGCTGGAAGATTTTTTGCAACCCGGCTCACAACAAGTCGCTGCCGGCTACGCGCTATACGGTCCGACCACGATGCTCGTTCTCACCGTTGGCACGGGCGTGAACGGATTCACACTCGACCCAAGCCTCGGCGAATTCATGCTCACCCATCCGCAACTCAAGGTGCCGGAGGACACGCAGGAATTCGCGATCAACGCATCCAACAGTCGTTTCTGGGAGCCGCCCGTCAAGCGCTACGTCGATGAATGCCTGGCCGGTAAAACAGGGCCGAGAGGCCGCGACTTCAACATGCGCTGGATCGCCTCGATGGTCGCAGAAGCGCATCGCATCCTGATGCGCGGCGGCGTCTTCCTGTATCCACGCGACAGCAAAGACCCCGCCAAACCGGGTCGCCTGAGATTGTTATACGAGGCCAATCCGATTGGTTTCATCATGGAGCAGGCGGGTGGCCGCGCCAGCACTGGCAGGTTACCGATGCTCAGCGTGCAGCCCTCATCGCTGCATCAACGCATCGGCCTGGTATTCGGCTCGAAGAATGAAGTCGAGCGCATTGAGCGTTATCACGCCGAGCCGCAGAGCGCCGACTCCTACAGCCCACTGTTCAATGAACGCAGTCTGTTTCGCTCACAAGCATAGGGTCAACGCCATGTCTGAACGCCATCCCATCATCGCCATTACCGGCTCATCCGGTGCGGGCACCACGTCCGTCACGCATACCTTTGAGAATATTTTCCGCCGCGAAAAAATTTCCGCCGCCATTGTTGAGGGCGACAGCTTTCATCGCTTCGACCGCGTGGAAATGAAAGCGAAAATGATCGAAGCAGAAACCGTCGGCAACATGAACTTCAGTCATTTTGGCCCCGAGAATAATTTGTTCGCCGAGCTCGAATCACTGTTTCGCGACTACAGCCTGACCGGCAACGGCAAGCGCCGCAAGTATCTGCACGATGCCGAAGAAGCCGCGCCGTACAAACAGCAGCCAGGCACCTTTACGCCCTGGGAAAATCTGGCCGCCAGCACCGATCTGCTTTTCTACGAAGGCCTGCACGGTGGCATCGTTTCACCTGAAAACAATATTGCGCAGTATCCGGATTTGCTCATCGGTGTGGTACCCGTCATCAATCTCGAATGGATCCAGAAACTGTGGCGCGATAAATCCAAACGCGGCTATTCGACCGAGGCCGTCACCGACACCATCCTGCGCCGCATGCCCGACTATGTGCATTACATCTGCCCGCAGTTTTCCAAAACGCACGTCAATTTTCAGCGTGTGCCCTGCGTCGATACCTCCAACCCTTTCATCGCGCGCGAGATCCCGGCGGCAGATGAAAGTTTTGTGGTGATCCGTTTTTCCAATCCCAAGGGCATCGACTTTCCTTATCTGCTGAACATGATTGACGATTCTTTCATGTCGCGCGCCAACACCATCGTGGTGCCCGGCGGCAAGATGGAGCTGTCGATGCAACTCATCTTCACGCCGTTCATTTGGCGAATGATGGAGCGGCGCAGACGCGCCTTGGCGGGTTAGTGCGGACTGAGCATAACATGACGTAGATCGCCATTCGGCGAGCGTTCTAGGGCATTTATGTCCTGAAAGCCGCGCCAGATATAGAGTTTGACTATTGTCTTTGCACCCCGCCTGCCCACCATTTGCCGCACCCGCCCACTCAAGGATCCACCATGGCCATGATTTCCCTTCGTCAATTGCTCGATCACGCAGCCGAACATCAATACGGCCTGCCCGCATTCAACATCAACAATCTCGAGCAGATTCAGGCGATCATGCAGGCCGCCGACGAGACCGATAGCCCGGTCATCTTGCAGGCCTCGGCCGGCGCGCGCAAATATGCGGGCGAGGCGTTTTTGCGGCGCATGGTCGAAGCGGCGGTGGAAACATATCCGCACATTCCGGTGGTCATGCATCAGGATCACGGCGGCAGTCCTGCCGTTTGTCAGGCCTCGATTCGCTCCGGATTTTCCAGCGTGATGATGGATGGCTCGCTGCGCGAGGACATGAAAACACCGGCGTCATACGAATACAATCTCGAGGTGACCAAGAAAGTCGCCGAAATGGCGCACTCAGTTGGCGTGTCGGTTGAAGGTGAGCTCGGTTGTCTGGGCTCACTTGAGTCCGGTACTGCTGGTGAGGAAGACGGTTCAGGGGCCGAGGACGTGTTGTCGCATGCGCAGATGCTGACTGATCCGGAACAGGCGGTTGATTTTGTGCGTCAGACCAAGGTCGATGCGCTGGCCATCGCCATCGGTACCTCGCACGGTGCCTACAAGTTTTCACGAAAACCAACCGGCGATATTCTTGCCATCGG
>JANMPY010000156.1:0-15329 GCA_031370095.1 Betaproteobacteria bacterium | reverse complement strand
GGCACGCGAACTACTGTGGCACCTGCGGGCACATTCGACACCCGCGTCAAGGCGACAGGCTTCGACGTCAGCGGTATTGCGATGTATCCGGTCACCGACGCCGCAACGGTATTTGCCCGGGTCGGCGCGTTCAACGCCGAGACCAAAACCTCGTACAACTCGACCGGCTCCGTGATTCTCTTCAGTGGACTTCAGGACGAAAAGAAGAGAAAGACGACGGCCGTGTATGCAGTAGGCGCGACCTTCGATTTGTCGAAGCAATTTGCGCTACGCGCAGAAGCTTCGCGCATGCAAAAAGTGGGGCAGGATCTTTCCGGCAATGAAATCAGCGTTAACTTTTATTCGGCGGGTTTGGTTTATCGGTTTTGATTTTTAACTGTGCAAGTGGATAGCCTCTAGCACTGGAGCGGCTCCTGGAGCATTTGTAGGCTGGGAGCCGCGCCGGTGCTTGTGTTTCGCGGCACGGTGCAAAATTGCATCACGCCGCCACCTTCACCCGAATTTCTCTCGATGCCCCCGGCACTGGATGTCGAAACTTCTCAAGCAATTCCGCTTCACGTTTCTTCGCTTCCGCTAAATGCTGATGCTTCACATGCCCAAAGCCACGAATGTGTTCGGGAATCGATGCAATATCGACCGCAAGATCGTAGTTGCCAGTCGACAAAGACCCAAGCAAGTCATCGATCATCTTCTCGTAATCCGCAATTAACCGCCGCTCCATCCTGCGTTCTTCCGAATAACCAAAAACATCAAACGCGGTCCCGCGCAAGCCCTTGAATTTCGCGAGCACGCCGAACGCACTCATCATCCACGGGCCAAATACTTTCTTGCGGGCTTCGCCCGTGACAGGGTCAAGATCGCTCATGATCGGCGGAGCCAGGTGGAAAGTGAATTTGTAATCACCCTCGAATTGTGCGGCTACGCGTTTCACAAAATCGCTGTCGGTGTAAAGACGTGCAACTTCATATTCGTCCTTATAGGCCATGAGCTTGAAGTAGTAGCGTGCGACGGCAGCGGACAGCGCTTTTTTACCGGAAACTTTTCCCGTCTCCACCGACTGCACTTTCGCCACCAACGCGGAGTAACGTTCGGCATAGGCGGCGTTTTGATAAGCGATGAGATGGATTTTGCGGCGCGCAATCATTTCTTCAATCGTTTGCGACATGCGCTGCGAATCCGGCTTTGCCTCAGGCGGCGTCGCCATTTTCTGTACGGAGTTCAGATCGACCGCGGCGCGCCGACCCCAATCAAAGGCCTGTTTGTTTTTTTCAATCGCCTGACCGTTCAATTCAATCGCCCGCATGATCGAGGCAAAGCCCAGCGGAATCATGCCCTTCTGCCACGCGTATCCCATCACGAACGGATTGGTAAAAATGGCATCGCCCATCAGCGCCGTCGTGAGCGCCGACGCGTCGACAAAATCAACCGCACTCTTGCCGTCACGCTCTCCCATCGCCTCCTGAAGCACGACCTCCATTTCACGAACGGGAATATGCAAATCCGGATTTTTGGTGAATTCGCTGGTGGTCGCGACATCGCTATTCACCACACCGCGCGTTTTACCCACTTGCATTTTGGCAATCGCCTCATCCGAAGTGGAGACGATCATGTCGCAACCCAGCACCGCATTGGCCTCCCCTGCGGCGATACGCACGGCGTGAATCTCCTCAGGGTTACGCGCGATGCGCACGTGCGTGTAAACGCTGCCGCCCTTTTGTGCAAGACCCGTCATGTCGAGCACCGCAATGCCCAATCCTTCGAGATGACCCGCCATGCCGAGCAGCGCGCCAATCGTCACAACGCCAGTGCCACCCACGCCGGTGACGAGAATTCCATAGGGCGCGTCAAGCGATGGCAGCGTTGGCTCGGGCAGTGTGGATAGCACTTCCGAGATCAGTGGTTTCTTTTTGCGCAGTTGGCCGCCTTCAATCGTGACGAAGCTCGGACAAAAACCTTTCACGCAGGAGTAATCTTTATTGCAGGAGCTTTGATCAATGGTGCGCTTTCTGCCGAATTCAGTTTCGACAGGCGAGACAGAAACACAATTGGATTTCTTGCCGCAATCGCCGCAGCCTTCGCACACCAGTTCGTTGATGACCACGCGCTTGGGCAGATCGGGAAACGTGCCACGCTTGCGACGACGGCGCTTTTCGGCGGCACATGTTTGATCGTAAATCATGATGGTCACGCCGGGAATGTCGCGCAGTTCGCGCTGCACGGCATCCAATTCATCGCGATGCTGCACCGTGACACCGGGCGCAAAGTTGGTCTCGCTGGTGTATTTTTCCGGCTCGTCCGTCACGACAATAATTTTGCCGGCGCCTTCGGATGCCACCTGATGGGTAATCATCGGCACCGTCAACGGGCCATCGACCGGTTGGCCACCCGTCATTGCCACGGCGTCGTTGAATAAAATTTTATAGGTGATATTTACGTTGGCTGCAATCGCCGCGCGAATTGCTAATAAACCCGAGTGGTAATAAGTGCCGTCACCCAAATTGGCAAAAATATGTTTGGTCTCCGTAAACGGCTGAATGCCGATCCACGGCACGCCCTCCCCGCCCATCTGTGTGAACGTCATCGTTTCTTCAGGGCGAATCCACGTCGCCATGTAGTGGCAGCCGATACCGGCGAGCGCTTTCGAGCCGGTCGGCACGACGGTGCTGGTATTGTGCGGGCATCCCGAACAAAACGTCGGGATACGAATGGCTTTTGCGCGCGGACGCTCCAGCGCAGCTTCTTTGTCTTCAATAAATTTGAGCCGCGCTTCAACAATTTTGGACGTATAAAATTTGGCAATGCGCTTGGCAATCACGCGCGCAATCATTGCCGGCGTCAGTTCACCGGCAGAGGGCAGCAGCCACGCGGCACGCGCCATTTCCCATTCGCCATGTTCGTCGTATTTACCAATCACGCGCGGACGTACGTCGTCGCGCCAGTTGTAGAGCTGCTCTTTCATTTGATACTCGATGAGCTGGCGCTTTTCTTCGACCACTAAAATTTCATCCAGGCCCATCGCGAATTCGCGCAATGAGGTCGGCTCGAGTGGCCACGGCATGCCGACTTTCATCAGGCGAATACCAATCTCGGCGGCATGATGCTCATCTATCCCCAGATCTTCCAACGCCTGCAAGGTATCGAGATAGCTTTTCCCCGACGCGATGATGCCCAGACGCGGCTTGTCGCAATCGATGGTGACGCGATTCAATTTATTGACGCGAGCGTAGGCCAAGGCTGCGTAAATTTTGTCGTGTTGCAACCGCAACTCCTGCTCAAGCGGCGCATCCGGCCAGCGCAATGACAAGCCTTTTTCAGGCATCGGAAAATCTTCAGGCAGCAATATTTTCGGATTAGTCATGTCGATCAGCACTGATGCAGAAGCATCGACCGTATCCGAAATGCATTTGAACGCCACGTACAAACCTGAATAGCGCGACATCGCAAATCCGTGCAAGCCGAGGTCGAGAATCTCCTGCACGCCGGTCGGATACAAGACCGGGATCATCGCCGCATCGAAAATGTGCTCTGACTGGTGCGGCAGCGTGGATGACTTACACGCGTGATCATCGGCTGCCACCAATAACACGCCGCCGTACTTTGATGAACCCGCCGCATTGGCATGCTTGAACACGTCGCCCGAACGATCCACGCCGGGCCCTTTGCCGTACCAGATGCCGAACACGCCGTCGTATTTGGCACCTGCAAATAAGCCCACCTGCTGCGAGCCCCACACGGCGGTTGCGGCGAGTTCCTCATTCACGCCGGGCGTAAAGAAGATGTGATTTTCTGTGAGAAATTTTTTCGCTTTCCATAAGGCCTGATCATAGCCGCCCAAAGGTGAGCCGCGATAACCGGAAATAAAACCCGCCGTATTAAGCCCGGCAGCGAGATCGCGCTGGCGCTGCATCATTGGCAAGCGCACCAGCGCCTGCGTGCCGTTCATGAAAGCGCGGCCGTGGGTTGCCGCGTATTTGTCGTCGAGGGTGACGGTGGAAAATGCGGAAGGGGAAGATGCGACCGGAACAACGGATGACGTGCGGACGGTGTTGGCGACGACTGCTGACATTACTGCTCCTCAAATTTTGTCTGCGGATGTTGTGATGATGACTAGCGCTTTCGAAGATTTTGTCCCCTAAGCAAGTCGGGCGCAAGTATAGCCGCAATGTCTTGCATTCGTCGAAGTCTATCAAGGCGATCAGCAAGAATCGACACGGCAAGATCAGCTATTCGCGCGGCGTTCGGAGCACTTATGCCAGGAAAAGCGCTCCATTGCTAGTGATTTTCAAAATTATGCAATGGTGCAGGGTGAAATATTTTCGTCACGTGCTGCTTCCACTTTGCCTGAAGGGGAAACTCACACCTAGGCAGATTTCACGCCGCCGACAAAAATCTTTGCCCGCGCCGCCAGATACAGCAGCACAACGAGCACGAGAAAGGGCAACATCGACAGCGCATCCGAATAGGGCCCGTTGAAAAACACGTTGCTCTTGGTCGACCAATCGTTGAACCAGGTATCGAATGCCACGAACACACCCGCCGAGAGCGCGATGAAAATACCGGCAATCGCGCCACCAGCGATGTAGCCCGATGCCATCAGCACCCCAGGCCCCTTGTCGGTTTCCGCGATCAGCTCGGCCGGGGTCATTTTTTCAGACGCCACAGTTTTTCGCTGCTTCCTGTCAATCAACCAACGCACCAGCCCACCGATAAAAATCGGCGTACTCGATGACAGCGGCAAATACACGCCGACCGCAAACGCCAGCGAAGGGATGCCGGACATTTCCAGCACTACCGCGATCATCACGCCGAACAGCACCAGCTCCCACGGTAATTTGCTGTCCAGTATCCCTTTGATGATGTACGACATCAGCGTCGCTTTCGGCGCATCGTATTTGCGCACCTTGCTGCCATCCGGCCTCTCGGCGTGCGTGCCGTTGATGCCGGGATCGACAAAATAAACCGCCGCGCCATTGTCATCGACCAGATACTGACCCGCTGGCCCACCGGCGATGTCGGTCTTGTGCCAGACGCGGTAGGTCTTGTTGTCATTCGCAGCCTGCGGGCCTTCGAGCGCGGCACGGGTCACGAGCGGCTGCACTTCGGTGCGTAAACCGGGCGCGATTTTTTCTATCGGCACGTAAACGGTTGCGGCCTGATTCAGCCCCAACAAAATCGGCCCCAACAACAAGGCCGATGCGAGCGAGCCAATCATGATCGCGTACTGTTGCAGGCGCGGCGTGGCACCGATTAAATAACCGGTCTTCAAATCCTGTGAGGTGGTGCCGCCGTTGGAGGCGGCGATGCAGACGATCGCGCCAACAGAAAGCGCGGTGACGTAATAAGTGCCGCCGGTCCAGCCGAGCAATAAAAAAATGAGGCATGTGAGCAGCAGTGTGGCCACCGTCATTCCCGAAATCGGGTTGGAGGATGAGCCAATCTCGCCGGTCAGGCGCGACGATACGGTGACGAATAAAAAGCCGAACAACACGATGAGAAATGCACCGATCAAATTCATATGCAGCGATGGCGCAAGCGTGATCGCGGCCATCAGAACAATGACGCCGATCCCCACCCATTTCAGCGGGATGTCGTTTTGCGTGCGGGCGTGCGATGACGCATTACCCTTCACCCGGTAATCACGCACACCCTGACTCAAGCCGCGCCAAATTAACGGTAGTGCGCGCACCAGCGAAATGATTCCCCCCGCTGCAACGGCACCTGCACCGATGTACAGCACATACGCGCCACGAATCTGGCCGGGACTCATCTCGCTGATCGGCAACGTGCCCGGCGCCAGCGGCACACTCAATCCGTCGCCAAAAAATTTGATCAGGGGTATCAGCATTAAGTAAGTCAGCACGCCACCCGCACACATGATCGAGGCAATGCGCGGGCCGATGATGTATCCCACACCCAGCAACTCGGGCGAAACTTCCACCGCCACCGAGCCCGATTTCATCGGTGCGCCAAATACTTTTTCAGGCACATCTTTCCAGCCTTTGAGTGCGATGTTGGCGATTTTATAAATGAGGCCAATGGAGAAACCGGCAAAAATAGTCACCGCGCTGATCCCCGCACCGGTCACGGATTTCACCTGCGCGGCAGCACGCGAGGTCGCATCCGCGCCAGCCTTCAGCACCTCCGCACAGGCCGAGCCTTCCGGATATTTCAGCACACCATGCTGCTCAACGATAAGCGCACGGCGCAATGGAATCATCATAAGAATCCCCAGCAAACCGCCGAGTGCTGCAACCAACAACACCCGCGTCAATTCCAGATCGAAGCCAAGAATCAGGATCGCGGGCATCGTCACGCCGAGGCCGAATGCAATCGACTCGCCCGCCGAGCCCGCCGTCTGCACAATGTTATTTTCGAGAATCGAAGCGTCTTTGAAACCCATCTTGGCCCACAGTCGAAACAGCGTGATCGAAATCACCGCGACCGGAATAGATGCGCTAACCGTGAGCCCGACTTTCAATACCAGATAAAGCGAAGACGCGCCGAAAATAACGCCCAGCAACGCGCCAAGCACCACCGCCCGCAGGGAAAATTCCGGCAAGGTAGTTTTATCAGGGATGTAGGATTGCATGGCGCTTGGCATAATATTTTCGCTGCTATTGGTTGGCAATGGACAATTGAAAAAAATGGGATTCTTGCAGGACTATATCGCACGAATCTGGCTAAACTGTTGGCGATCTGTTTATGCAAGGTCGACTCGATCCTTGTAGCTGTGTAGCTGTAAAACGCCAATCTCAATCGGCATTCCGTTATGTGTGGCGAGTTAATGGATAAAGTCTAGCACTGGCGCGGGTTTCATGGCATTTATGGCCCGGAGATGCCGCCGATGCTAATGTTTTGGCTAACTATTGCTGGTGCGCAGCAGGCGAGCCCTGCATTGCAATTGGCGGCGACGGCAAGCATCAACGGGTTTGTTGCCCGGATGTAGTGCAAATGGAGCTCAGGCGATGACACTGCAACAACTTTTGGGTATCGAGATACCGATCATTCAGGCGCCAATGGCAGGTGTGCAAGGTAGCGCGCTGGCGGTTGCAGTTTCCAATGCTGGCGGGCTGGGTTCACTGCCGTGTGCGATGCTCAGTCCTGACGCCATGTTCAAGGAGCTGGCAGCGATCAAAGCACAATCCAGCAAGACTTTTAACGTGAATTTCTTTTGCCACGCAACACCCACACCAAGTGCCGAGCGCGAAGCGGTTTGGCGAGCGATGTTGGCGCCCTATTACAAAGAGCATGGAATTGACGCAGCTACCATTCCGGTCGGGTCGGGTCGCGTCCCCTTTGGTTCCGAAGCTTGCGACGTGTTGAATGAATTCAAGCCCGCTGTGGTGAGCTTTCATTTTGGTTTGCCATCGACCGCACTGTTGGCCAGGGTGAGAGCTTGGGGCGCAAAAATTGTCTCGTCGGCAACGACCGTTGAAGAGGCGCGTTGGCTGGAAGCGCATGGGGTCGATGCCATCATCGCACAAGGTCTTGAGGCGGGCGGGCATCGCGGCATTTTCCTGTCGGATGATCTAACGTCGCAAGTTGGCACGATGGCATTGCTGCCGCAAATAGTACGGGCAGTGAAGCTCCCGGTCATTGCGGCTGGTGGGATCGCGGATGCAAAAGGTGTTTTGGCGGCAATGGCGCTTGGCGCGGCAGGCGTTCAGATTGGCACCGCGTATTTACTCTGCCCTGAAGTGACCACAAGCGCAGTACATCGCGCCGCGCTGAAGAGTGAGGCTGCCCACCATACAGCGCTCACCAACCTTTTTACAGGTCGACCCGCGCGCGGAATCGTGAACCGCATAATGCGGGAGCTTGGCCAGATCAACGCCGCAGTACCTGCTTTTCCTTTAGCCACTGCGGCCATTGCGCCTTTGCGCGCCAGTGCGGAAAGCAGGGGCTCTGGCGATTTCTCGCCGCTGTGGTCTGGCCAGAATGCAAGCGGATGCAAGGAAATTCCGGCCGCCCGACTCACGCATGAATTGGCCGCCGGTTTGTAGCGGCCAGTCGCGATACATAATGCGCAGCATTCAAATAATGATTTCGCTCACTATAAGCCATACATTCGCATCAGCACTTTTTCATAAATTTTATGCGGAAGAAATCGTTTCAAGCCTACGCCAATGCGTTGCGCGAATAGCCCGGTCGGGTACCGCAAGCGCGGCGACGGCGTGGTAATGATTCGCTCAATGAGCGCCGCGATAATTTCCGGAGACGGCCCGTGCGTCTCATCGTGCGCCATCCTGCCCAGCGCTTTTTCACAGGTGCCGCGATAGGCGCTCATCGCGTGTGAGGCCGTGGCTGTTCGGCGTTGCGCGGTGAAACCGGTTGCAAAATCTCCAGGCTCGATCAGCACGACGCGGATGCCAAACGATGCCACCTCCATCCGCAACGACTCGGTGAGTCCTTCGAGGGCAAATTTGCTCGCGCTGTATATTCCCTGGAACGGCAATGCGGTCAATCCGGCCAATGAACTCACGTTGATGATCAATCCGGATTTTTGTTGCCGCATGGTCGGCAGTACTTGCTGACAGACACGCACCACGCCAAAAAAATTGGTCTCAAACTGCGCGCGCGCTTCATCAATCGACGTGTCCTCAATCGCGCCGGCAACACCATAGCCCGCGCAATTGATCACCACATCGATGCGCGACTCGGTTTCAATAATTTGTGTGATGCCGCGCAGAACCGATTCGTCATCATCGACATTCATTGTCAGGCACAGGATGCGCAGCTCTTCCGACGGCACAATATGCCGACTCGCACCGTAGACCTTGTAACCGAGCTGCTGCAAGCGGTGCGCACATACTCGACCGATGCCTGAGGACGCGCCCGTCACTAACGCCACTAACACTTCGCCGGATTGCGTTGCGGTCATTTTTATTTGCCTGATAATTTATGCAGTGAACGAAACCAGTCGTCATATTACTGCGATTGATCGCCAACCTGATCATGCAAGTTGACGTGCGTACGCCTTGACATTTGCGCCACAATCGCACGGCGTCGTAAAATAGCAACGGTGCTATTAAAACCGGCGGCAAGACTACACGCGTCAACATTCAAACACTCACTCAAACTCACCTGAAAGAAAACCCATGAAACCTTCGTTCCGTTTCATTGCGCTCGTCGCTGCTTCCGTTGCGGCGTTTGCGGCGTTCGCCGCGTTCGCCGCGTTCGCCCAAGCGCCCGCACCAGCGCCTGCTGCGGCACCAGCGCCCACCATCGTGCCTGTGCCTGTACCGGCTGCTATTCCCGCCCCCGCCAAAGCATCAGGCGAACATCAAATGGAAGGCGTGGCCGCCTATTACAGCAACCGTTTCAACGGCCGCAAAACCGCCAGCGGACAGCGCTTTAACAACGCCGCCATGACTGCCGCGCATAACACCCTGCCCTTCGGCACGCGCGTGAAAATTACCAATGTGAAAAACAATCGCAGTGTGATCGTGCGCATTACCGATCGCGGCCCGACCACGCCGGGCCGCAGCTTCGACCTTACCCGCGCGGCAGCCAGCAAGTTAGGCTATGTGCGCGCCGGTTTGACCGAGGTGAAAGCAGAAATCGTCTCAGCCGCGCCAGTGAAAATGGCGCGCAAAGCCAGGAAGTAAACGGCTCGCTAAAGCAAGAAAAAGCCCCGGCATTGACCGGGGCTTTTTTATTCAAGCGCCACGACCATTCTGCCTGCCGCCCACCAATCCTATGTCGCGACGCGATTGCGCCCTTCACGTTTTGCGACGAACAGCTTTTGGTCCGCACGGGTCAGAAACGCGGTGTGGTCTTCGTCGCCGTCCCACTCGGCCAGACCAATGCTCAGGGTCGCGCCGTATTCGTTGCCATCCTTGGAAACAGAAAATCGTTTGCGCACGTCTTCGCAGATTGCGTATGCGTCTGCCAGATGCGTGTCGGGCAGAAACAGGACGAATTCATCGCCACCGAGACGACAGACTTCATCGGTCACCCGCTTGTGCGCCAACAATGCATTCGCCACCCCTTGCAGCACCGCATCGCCAACGATGTGGCCGAACCGGTCGTTGATCATCTTGAATGCATCTATGTCAATGATGGCCATCGACAGCGCCGACTTCACGCGTGCGTGATTCCGGATCAACTCGGGAAACCGGAAATCAAAGTAGCGCCGGTTCTTGAGCTGCGTGAGCGCATCTTCAAACGAAATTGCCGTTAATTTCTGCGTGTTTTCGATCAACCGCTTTTGCTCCTTGCCCATCTGTTCGGCGTGTTCACGCGCGACCGAAATTTCCCGTTGCGCAGCGGCAAATTCGCGCCGGGCGTTGCGCAGTGTGTCGAGATTGGCGCGCTCGCTGGCACGCATCATGATGAGCAGGCGCGTGTGCGCTTTTGAAGCTTCAAGCGCACGCGCAATATCGCCCATTGCTTCATAGCAGGTTACGCGCGCCGCTTCCACCTCCTCATGTACGCTCAGATAATCTGCACCCATCGCATTGTCGCGCGCCCTATCCAGCAATTCGGCGGCTTCGGGATAACGCCCGAGATGCATGAGATAAGTTGCCTTGGCGTGGCAGACCGATGCCAGATTGTCTGCGGTGTTTTCCTCCTCGCATAACGCAATTGTGTGATTGATGGTCGCCAGTGCACGGTCGTTATCGCCCAGAAGTTGATACAGCCGGGCGAGATTTCCCCAGCTATATACACGCGCTTTCATGTGCCGTGTCTCGTCAGCCGCTTTTGCCACGCCCTCGCAAATCTCGATGGTCTTTTCAACCGTTTTGCGGTTTTCGTCGGTCGGTTTACGCATGAGCTGGCGCGCGTTGACGATCAAGGCACCGACGCGGCAGGCGTTGACCGAGCTGGTTGTAAACGGGTCTCTCAGGCGCGCCAGCGCGGCACCGGCCTCGTCAATCTGCATAAGAGCGGCATCGCCATCGACGCGATCAATGTATAAATAGGCAAGCGAAATGCGCGCGGTGGTGATCGCGCGGTCATCGCCGGCCGCCTCACCGATTTCCAGCGCCTGATCGGCAGCCTCGAACGCGTCAGCGTGCGCGCCCATCATGGTGAGCGTCATGCACATTGCCGCAAGTGCCCGCGCTTCCAGCTTCGCCGAGCCTGCCAGTCGCGCGATCCGACCCGCGTTCAGCAGGTTCGACACCGAAGAAGCGGTACGCCCGTTGTAAAAATCAAAAACGCCCAGCAGATATGTGTGCAGTGCTTTAATTTCAGCGTGCGAGGGATGCGTCATCAATGCAGCAATTTGTGCCAGCTTCGCGTCCGCTTGCGCAGATTGACCCATGCGCATTTCAGTAAACGCAAGCTCGCCGAGCGCGTCAGCAGTTTCAGCCGGCGTGGTTGCACGCCTGACTTTGGACTGCAACGAAAATAAATAATCAATGGTATGCATAGACGGTAACGAATGTTACCAAGTTCCGCGTGTTTGGTAAAAGAGCAGCTGTCGGGACAGGGACGCAGCAGATGACGATGCGCCATGACGCCGCTGCGTCTGGCAAGGCATCACCGCAAGGCGGCACTGTTAAAGCGACGCACGTATCAGTCTGCTGCCTGAAATCAGTTGATTGATTTCGTCGGCACTGATCGGCGGCGAGCATAGATTCCCCTGACCAACATCGCAGCCCAGCTCCCGCATGATGCGCCATTGTGATTCAGTCTCGATACCCTGCGCGTGTACCCGTTTACCCAACGCGCGTCCGAGCGAGGTGATGGCGCGGACGATTTCTTTGGCTTCGACTGTTTCGCCGGCCTGCTGCACAAACGCGCGGTCGACCTTGATACCATCAATCGGAAAATTAGTGAGGTGGCTTAACGACGAAAACCCGGTACCAAAATTATCAATCGTGAGCGATACACCGGCGGCGCGAAGTTTGGCGAGATTTTCGCTACCAGACTTATAGCCTTCGATCAGCGCACGTTCGCTTAGCTCAACGTTGACGAGGCTGGCAGGAATGCCGCTGGCGTTGAGGCTGTCAATGAGGAAGGTGGCAAAATTTTCCTGCCGAAGTTCGCGACCGGAGACGTTGATCGCGACCCGCAGCGCCTCGCCCTGCGGGCTTGCGCGCCAGCGTTTCATTTGCTCGCAGACTTGCTCAATCACCCATTTGCCAAGTGGAATGACAAGGCCTGTTTCTTCGGCAATCGGCAGAAAAATATTCGGGTACAGCAAGCCCCGCTTCGGATGCGCCCAGCGCACCAGCGCCTCGTAGCCGCACAGCGTACGGTCGGCGAGATTGTATTGCGGTTGATAGTGAATGCGCAGCTCACCGAGATTGATGGCGCGACGCAGTTCATTTTCGAGCTGAAGCTCAGCCGTTGCCCGATCATGAAGGCTTGAGTCAAACACCGCGTACTGGGCCTTGCCCAGCGTCTTGGCTTTATACATCGCCAGATCGGCGTCACGGATCACTTCATCGGGCGTGTCATATTTATTGCTGCCGAAAGCGATGCCAATACTTGCGCTTGAGGTAATGCTGGTGCCGTGAATGCGAAACGGCAAGTTGAAAGTTTCCTGGATTCTCTTCGCCAGATCAATCACGCGCTCATCGTCGGTGACATCCTCAACCAGCACCGCGAATTCATCGCCACCGAGACGTGCCACGGTATCCGTGGTGCGCAATACACTTTTGATGCGTGCCGCGAAACCAACCAGCAGATCGTCACCCGCGCTATGGCCCAGGCTGTCGTTGACCGACTTGAACCGGTCAAAATCGAGGAACATCAATGCGAAGCGTGCATTGCCGGTGCGCTTGTTGCGCGCCAGCGCCTTGGCAAGCTGATCGCGAAAATAAACGCGATTCGGTAAGCCCGTCAGCATGTCGTGGAAGGCAATCTGCAACAACTTTGCCTCGGCTGCTTTGCGCTCGCGAATGTCTTGCATCTGCACGATGAAATCCGCGTCGTCGATGCCATCACCAAAGCGCGCGACGCTAAATGCCACGCCAATCGCTTCGCCATGTTTGTCGATACAAAAAAGCTCGCGCTGCAAGGTTGATTCAACACGCGCCGAGATGCCGGCGATGTCATTGAGCAGCAGTGCAAAATCGCTGGCAGGCATGAAAGTGCCGAGTGCTGCGCCGAGCAATTCGGACTCGTAGTAGCCCAGCATTTTGCAGACCGCCGGATTTACCTGGCGAATTTCGCCGCTGGCCGAGACCATTGCCATGCCGATGGCCGCATTGGTGAATGCGCCGTGAAAGCGCGCCTGGCTACGTAAAATTTCTGCGCTGTGCGCCTGCGCGCGTTGCGATTCCTGTTTTGCGGCATTCAGCAGCGCCGCCTGTGCCTGACGCTCCGCATCGGCGCGCTCAAACAAAAAGTGTGCGGACGACAGCGAAAGCACGATCGTTGGTGCCGCCGCAAACAACACCCACACGCCAAATTTTGCGCCTGCGTAGTACAGAAGCCCGGCAATCGCTGCGCTACAAACGTGCGCCACCGCCATCCAGTTGCGATCCTTGAACAATGCCACCACATCAAGACGCTCATTGCGTTTCAGCGCAAGCAACATCGATGGCAATAGATTGCTGAGTGCGCAATACGCGACGGCAAATACCGTCAGCAGCAACATGAATGCGGCACCGCTCAACATGTCATTTTGCGCCAGCGCCTCACGACCAGCAAGAAAACCATAGCCGGCAATCGAGATCGAGATGGCGGCCATGGCGGGTGACCCGAACCAGCTTGTCCAGCGTTTGGAGGTGCGCGCCGAGGCAATCGCACCCTCCAGCGCGGCCGCGATCACGGCCGCTTCGACGCCAAACAACAGCAGCGCCAGGAAAATGAATATTTCCCCACCCGCAACCGAGAGCTTGCTGCCCGGAATATTGATCGGGAAAAACGCCACCGCGCCGACAAAGCCGATTGCCAATGCAATCTGCACAACCACCGACCCCGGCTGCATGACAACCGTCGACAGCGCATTGCCCAGCAGTGCATAGCCGATTACGGCAATCGCCAGCCAGTACGCGCGTGCCAGATTATTGTAGTCATGCATATCTGTTCCTCGTGTCGGCTTATGTTTTAACGGTTGACGCTGATTGCGATGGGATGAACGGTTTGATGTATTTAAGCAGCTTAACGCTTAACACTCAGAGCCGAACACTCAAGGCTCGCCATACAGCGTTGCCTGATTTGCAGCGCCAACCAGCAACTGGCCCGCTTCGCTTAGCACCACGCCTTCGCTCAACACCACGCCTTCGCTTAGCACCACGCCTGCGCCCAGCACTACACCCTCGCTCAAGACCACGCTTTCACTCAGCACCACGCCCTCGCTCAATACCACGCCTTCACTCAACACCACCCCACTACCCAAGATGCGAGCGGTACCGTCCGCAAGACGGAAAATCAGAAAACTGGTCTGTGTAAAGGCACCTGACTTCGCGGCATATTGGCTCGGCCCGATTGCCGATGTGAGCGATACGACGCCGGCACTCACCAGACTTTGCGACGACCCTGTGGTGACGCGAAAGCCGATCACCAATCCGGAACTCGCGTTCACCACCGCGTCCATGCGCGTCACACGGTCTTTCACCCAAAATAGCTGATGCTGGTGAAAGCCTTGAAACTTCTTGAACAATTCGTCACCGCTGAGGATTTGCGTGCCGCCTGCGTAAACCACTTTGCCCCAGCGGATGATTTGACCGTCAAGCGTGGTCTGCGGCAAAGGCAATGTCCCGCCCGTCGGCAGCAAGGACGTGCCAATGGCAAGCGCTGACGCCGCAAACGGACGCGCAATGTCTTTGCGCAGCGCGCCGGCCAGATCGACCGCACCTTTGATATTGAGCAGACCCGCGCCTTGCTGGAGCAGATTGGCGTTGTCGAGCGGCTGTGCAGAATATTGCAGGATCGCTTTCACCAATGCGGGCGTAAGGCTCGGGTTGGCTTCGAGCATCAGCGCCACCGTACCCGCGACCACGGGTGCCGCCACCGACGTGCCGCTCAACATCATCAACTGCTCGCCAACGACAGGTTTATTTTGTCCATTGGCGCGGCGCAGGCCGGGATTATTGTAGGCAATCTCGCTGATCGATTTGCCGCTCTTGTCAGTCGCCATCGCGCTGACCAGTTTGTTGCCGGGGGCGACGAGATCAGGTTTCAAAATATTGTCGACACGCCGTACGCCACCCACATCCAGATACGCGCCGCGGGTTGGGCCACGCGAGCTGAAGAGGTTAACGGTGTCGTCCGAGCGTGTCGTCGTGGCGTGCGCGTTGGACGCGCCGACCGTGATCACGGAAGGCTCGTTCGCGGGCGAGGTAACGCTGCCGTAGCGTTCACGGCCATCCGGCGACTGACCGTAATTGCCGACGGCGACGACGACGACAATACCGGCCGCCACCGCG